>CAYNDY010000078.1:6196-8550 GCA_964396105.1 uncultured Muribaculaceae bacterium | reverse complement strand
TTCTTCTTGTAGAGGGCCCGGAAGTCCCGCGGGGTGGAGCCCCTGCGGCTCTTGAAAATGCGGTTGAAATTGGAAAGGTTGTTGAAACCGCTCTCGTAGCAGATTTCGGAAACGTTTTTCGTCGAGTCCACGAGAAGGCGTGCCGCATAGCCGAGGCGGATGTCGAGCACATAGTCCGAGAGCGACTTCCCGGTTCTCATCTTGAAAAACCTGCTGAATGCCGATGGACTCATCCCCACAAGCTCCGCCATATCCTCCAGCTTGAGCGGTTCGGAGTAGTGGTCGTTGATGTATTGCTTCACCTTCGTGACCCTTCGGCTCTCCTGGTTGCGGGCCGAGTGGGCGAACGAACTGCTCGCCAGCACCTTGTACGGACCCGTGGAGAGATCGTGCAGAAGGCACATAAAGGTTATGAACTGCTTGAAGCGGTCGGTCTCGGCGGCGAGGGTGTCGAGGTGGTGATAGACCCTCATAATGGTCTCGAGCGGGAAGGAAAGCCCGTGGTCTGCCGCGCGGAGCATCTTGCGGATGGAGTCGAACTGGTTTTTCGCAAGGATGTCGTCGCTGAGGAGATCCGGGGCGAACTGCACTGTAACTTCCCTTATGTCAGGACTTTGGCAGCTTCCGTTCTCCCAGACGTGCTCCAGGTTTTCCGCTCCTATGAGCACAAGGTCGTAGTCGCTGATGGTCTCGACGCTGTCGCCCACAATCCTGCGGACTCCCGCTCCGTGTTCCACGAAATTGAGCTCGAACTCCTTGTGGCGGTGGAGGGGATATGTGAATTCGGTTTTGTGTCTTTCCGCGATGTAGAAGCAGTCAAGGTCGGAAAGCTGCGTTATTTCGGTAAGTACGTCGCTCATTCTTATGTGGTCATTTAGTACCCTTTATGCAGGACCATCCTGGGTTTAGAGGAGGGCGGTGAGCCTCCCGCGAGTGGTTAATTGTGTTATTACGATGCAAATATAGATTTTTTCCGATACTATTTTGACAAGTAGTGATATTTTTTTCGCAACTTTTTCCTTCTTGCCGCGCAATGACTAACTTTGTAATCCCTTGCCCCGCCCCGGGGGCATATAAAACTAAAAACCAAATTATAGCATAACCTTTTTTTGCAGACACAGCAATATGGACACAGAAAATATCCTCAAAAAACTAAGGGCCGAGACCCTTTCCAATCTCACCGAGAACATACTCCCGTTTTGGATAAACCGCTTCCAGGACCCTCGCGGGGGCTTTCTTGGAAGGATTTCCGGTTCGGGCGAGCCTGACCCCGAGGCCCCTAAGGGCGCAATCCTCAACGCCCGCATCCTCTGGGCGTTTTCCGCAGCCTACCGCCTTCTCCGCCGCCCGGAATACCTCGAAATGGCCAAGAGCGCAAAGCGTGAGATCGAGTCCAGCTTTTTCGACCCTGCCTACGGCGGAGTCTACTGGAGTCTCACCCCGGACGGGAAGCCCCTTGACACTAAAAAGCAGATTTATGCAATCGGATTCGCCATCTACGGCCTCAGCGAATATGTCCGCGCAACGGGCGATCCTTCCGCCCTCAGCCTTGCCGTGAGGCTTTTCGACGACATCGAGGCCCACAGCTTTGACTCGGAGAAAAACGGCTATCTGGAGGCCTTTGCGCGGGACTGGAGCCCGATCGGGGATATGCGCCTGAGCGAAAAGGACGCGAACGAGTGCAAGACTATGAATACCCACCTTCATATAATCGAGCCCTACACCAATCTCTACCGCGTATGGCCCGACGAGCGGCTCCGGGAGAGGATTGTGAACCTCCTGTTGGTGTTCAGAAACAGGATTCTGGACGCAGAGACGGGGCATCTGAAGCTGTTTTTCGACGAGGACTGGGTGAGTAAGCGCCCCGTAGTGTCCTTCGGGCACGATATCGAGGCTTCGTGGCTTCTGTATGAGGCGGCGACTACAGTGGGCGAAGACCCGGAGGGGATAGTTCCGGATGTACTGAAAATAGCTTCTGCCGCGTCCGAGGGGTATATTCCCGGCGGCGGGATGATTTACGAGTTCCACAGGGACTCCGGTGCGCTGGATGCCGACAGGCACTGGTGGGTACAGGCTGAGACTGTCATTGGCTATCTTAATGTCTATCAGCTCACCGGCGACGAGGCTGCTCTGAAGCGGGCCGCGGAGACCTGGGAGTTCATCCGGGACCGTCTTGTGGACCGCGAGGGCGGGGAGTGGTTCTGGAGCCTTCGCGCTGACGGGACCCTCAACCGGGACGACGACAAGGCCGGGTTCTGGAAGTGCCCGTATCACAATACCAGAATGTGCTTGGAAATATATGAAAGGGCGCTCTAAAAGGCGCATTGCCGCGTTGTGCTCCTTGGTGAAATCCT
>CAYNDY010000078.1:0-6096 GCA_964396105.1 uncultured Muribaculaceae bacterium | reverse complement strand
TTCTCCGCTGCGGCCTCCCTGCTTCTTCTTGGGACGGCGGAAAGTACGGACGCGAAAATCCGGCTCCCCGAGCAGCTTGGCGACCACTGCGTTCTTCAGCAACAGACTGCTGCAAACCTCTGGGGCGAGGCTCTTCCGGGGGGCAAAGTCACCGTCAGGGTCTCCTGGAACAAGGAAAAATACACTGCCACGGCGGACTCCGAAGGAAAGTGGATTCTTAAGGTGAACACCCCTAAGGGAAGCTATGAGCCTCAGACAATTACGGTTTCTGACAAGGACGGGAGCGTAACTCTCGGCGATGTTCTTATCGGCGAAGTCTGGCTTGCGGGCGGGCAGTCCAATATGGAAATGCCGCTCGGAGGCTTCCGCTGCTGCCCGATTGAAGGCGCTGCGGAGACTATTCTCGCTGCAGGAGAGTACCGCGACAAGGTCCGCGAAGTTAAAATTCCTAAGACGGGAACCACCTCTCCAGAGGAGTATGTCGAGGGGCGGTGGGACGAAACCACTCCCGAAACCGCCCGCAGGTTCACCGCAGTCGGATGGCATTTCGCTGCGGCCCTTAACGGGGTGCTGGATGTCCCTGTGGGCATACTTGCCTGCAACTGGGGCGGCTCCGCCGTGGAAAGCTGGGTGCCAAAAGAAGTGGTATATTCCTACCCCGAGAACACAATCCCGTCGGGGCGCCACGAACCGTTCTTTGACGAGGGCGGCTGGTACAACTGCACCTCCAACTATGTGATGTACAACGGAATGCTCCATCCTCTACGCAACTACACCATCCGCGGCTTCATCTGGTATCAGGGAGAAACCAACGCCGGGGTGTATCCATACTATGCCGAGCGCCTGGGCGAGATGGTGCGCATCTGGAGAGAGCTCTGGGGACAGGGCGAACTTCCGTTCTACCAGGTGGAGCTTGCCCCGTACATCTATGGCGGTGACGGCACCACCGGGGCGCGCATCCGTGAGGCCCAGAGAACGGCTGCGAAGACCATCCCAGGCTGCGGAATAGTCTGCACCAACGACCTTGCCTACCCCTACGAGTATGACCAGATCCACCCTTGCCAGAAGCGTCAGGTGGGGCAGCGGCTCGCGCTGCTTGCGTTGAACAGGACATACGGAATGGCCTCCCTTCCGTACGAGGGCCCCGTGTTCGAGGGTATGGAGATTAACGGGAGCGAGGTGAAGCTCAGCTTCAAGAATGCGGGATGGGACGGAATGAGCCCGTGGCACGATCTCGTCGGCTTTGAACTTGCCGGCGAGGACAGGGTTTTCCATCCGGCGGAAGGCGAGGTGAGGGGGATAAATGTGTACCTTCACTCCTCCGAAGTCAGCGCTCCGGTTGCCGTGCGCTACTGTTTCCGCGATTTCCAGGTGGGGAATCTGACGGGCTCATTGAACCTGCCTGCCGCACCTTTCCGCACCGACGAGTGGTAGACGCCGAGGAGAACAACGCGGTAGACCGCTTTTTTGCCGGCCTCTTCCATATTAGAAAAAATGAGTATCTTTGCAGATTGTGAGAAATAGGGTACTCTTACAAGAAGTGAAAAAGATAGTTCATAGGATTTTGACGGTGGCTCTGGTCTGCGCGATGATGGCGCTGACCGGCTGTTCCGCCGTGAAAAACGCCGCGGTGAACAGGCTGAAGGAGATAAAAGTCACCTCTTTCAAGGTGGACCGCATTGTCCCTCAGGGACTTAAATCGCTGGACGCTTCGTTTTACGTCGGGATCAATAACCCCACAATCAAGCTGGAGCTCTCCAATGTCCGCGTGGAACTTTTTCACGGCGAAAGCCTTCTCGGGACTTTCACCCTCGACCCTTTCACCATCGACGGCCACACCGAGCGCATATACCTGCTTTCGGGCACGGCGGCGCTCTCTTCCTCATCCTCTCTCCTTTCGGTGCTGAGCGCATTCGGCGGAAGCACGAGGGACGACCTGCTGATTGTGGTATCGGCGACGGGCAAGGGCGTTGGAATCAAACGCAACGTTTCCAAGAGTATGACCCTTGCGGAACTTATGGAACTGGTTAAGAATTAGGCGGTTCCTTAGGAGGCCCCTTTCGGGCGGTTTTTGAAATTTGGATTGGATAAAATGAAAAGATACTTGTTGACTTTCTCTCTGCTGCTTTCCTGTGTCCTTGCCGGGGCTCAGAATGTGGTCGTGCCCGCAGGGTATGAACTGGTGGATTCGCTGGTTTATGTCCCCGTGGCCGCTGCCGACACAGCTCTCGTGGGAAAGTCCATCTGGGCGGCCCTTCCTTCAAAAGGCGCCGGAGATGCAGCGACAGTTTCCGTGAACCAGTCCAGAGCGGTGCGCACCGCACTTACCTCCCACATCGCTTCCAACCCTTCCAGGAGCATTTCCGGATACAGGATAAGGATATATTTCGACAACAGCCAGACCTCACGCACCGAGTCCGAGAGCGTGTATAACCGCTTCTGCGCCGCATATCACGGCGTTCCTGCCTACCGCACCTACGCCAACCCCTATTTCAAGGTGACCGTGGGCGATTTCCGCACCCGTTCCGAGGCAATGTCGCTTCTTGTTTCCCTCCGCAATGAATTTCCGCGCGCCCTTCTGGTGAAAGAGAAAATCAATTACCCTGCGGCCGACGTGAATTTTACCTACACCGTTGACACGGTGAAGGTCCTGCGCCCTATTGAACCCCTTATAAATCAATAGGCCTATGCTCAAGCAGAGTCTCGAACTGAAACAGCTTCAGAAGCTTTCGCCGCAGCAGATTATGACGGCGAAGCTCATCGAGCTCCCTCTCCAGAGCCTCGAGCAGAGGATTCGTCAGGAGATGGAGGAAAACCCTGTGCTTGAGGAAGATGACGACAGCAAGGACCCGGAAAATTCCCGCGAAGTTTCGCTTTCCGACTACAAGGAGGACGACCCGATTCCGTCCTACCGTCTGCGTTCGGACAATTACAGCAAATACGATGACCGCCCCAAGAGGGAGACATTCTCCGTGCAGGAGTCATTCCCGCAGAATCTTGTGGAGCAGCTCGATTTCAGGGATCTTACGCAGCATCAGAAGGATGTCGCGAACTATATAATCTACAGTCTCGACGACGACGGGTATCTCCGCCGCGACATCGAGAAACTTGTTGACGAGATGGCGTTCCGCGCCGGCATCGAGACCACCGACGAGGAGGCTCTGAAAATGCTCAAGGTCATCCAGACTTTCGAGCCGCTCGGAGTGGGCGCAAGGGATCTCAGGGAGTGTCTTCTGATTCAGATCGACGCCGTTCCGGGAGATGCCCAGGACGTCGAGGACGCGCGCAAAGTCCTCCGCGACCATTTCACCGAGTTCTCCAAGAAGGATTTCAACAAGATTATGTCCCAGACCGGGATGTCCTCCGAAAGGCTCAAGAAGGCTATGGCGAGGATCCTCAAGCTCAACCCGACTCCGGGCGGCCAGGTTTCCGACGCCTACAGCGACCACACCCAGCAGGTGGTTCCGGACTTTGTCCTTGACGTGGTGAACGGGGAGTTCCACCTGACGATGCCGCGTTTCTCCCTGCCGGAGGTGAAGGTGAACCACAAATACGCTGACATACTTATGGAGGCCTCCAATTCGTCGGAGCGCGCAAAGAAGGAGGCGGCAACGTTCGTTAAGAAGAAGCTCGAGTCTGCAAAATGGTTCGTGGACGCGCTGCGCCAGCGCCACACCACTCTTATGACCACGATGCAGGCCATCCTCGACTACCAGAGGGAGTATTTCCTCGACGGTGACGAGACGAAGATTAAGCCGATGATTCTCAAGGATATAGCGGACATCACAGGCTACGACATCTCCACGGTCTCCCGCGTCGCGAACTCCAAGTACATCGAAACCCATTTCGGCATTTTCCCGCTGAAGTATTTCTTCTCCGAGAGCATCACCAACCAGGCCGGCGAGGAGGTTTCCACCCGCGAGCTCAAGAAGGTCCTCCAGGAAATCATCGACTCCGAGAACAAGCAGCAGCCGCTCACCGACGACGAAATCGTGGATATGATGAACGCGAAGGGCTACAATGTCGCCCGCCGAACCATAGCAAAATACCGCGATCAGCTGGGTATCCCAAAATCCCGAATGCGAAGAGAAATCCTATAATAAAAGAAGTCCTGCGGCAACGCCGCAGGACTTTCTTTTATAAGGAGTAAAATCTGAGCGATTAAATAAAGGATGGGATGCAAGGCTTGCGGCGCGGCCCAATACCGGAGCAACCTGTCGGTTGTGAGGATTTGGGCAAGCCGCGTAACGCGGCAGACCGCCTTTATTTAACCGCGAACTTGTATATACAAGTTTGAGTGTAGGTGTCGCCCGGCTCAAGCAGCGTTGACGGGAACTCCGGGTTGTGCGGAGAGTCCGGGTAGTGCTGGGTCTCGAGGGCGATGGACTCGCGGTAGCGGAGCGGGCGGCCATATTTGCCGGTCGTGCTGCCGTCGAAGAAGTTGCCGCTGTAGAACTGCAGGCCAGGCTGGTCTGAGAACACCTCGAGGAAGCGTCCGCTGTGAGGCTCATAGACTGAGGCGTTGAACTCAACTTCTTTCTCGGTTTTGCGGTCGATGCAGAAATTGTGGTCGTAGCCCGCGCCGTTCTTGAGCTGCTCGTTCCCCTCCTGATTAATCCTTTCGCCGATTGTGTGCATAGTCCTGAAATCGAACGGAGTGCCTTCCACGCTCACGACTCCGCTGTTCGGAATAGAGTACTCGTCGATTGGAACGTATGCGGAAGCGTTGATAATCATCTCGTGGTCGAGAATGGTGCCGTTACCTTCGCCCTTGAGGTTGAAGAACGGATGGTGCGAAATGTTGAAATAGGTGGCCTTGTCGGTGCTTGCGGTGTAGTTCAGAACGAACTGGTCGTTGCTGTCAAGTGCGTAACGCAGACGGATGGAAATGTTGCCCGGGAAGCCGTCCAGCCCGTCAGGATGAACGATGCTGAGAACTATGCTGGAGTCAGTCACCTCGCAGACATCCCACACGAGCATATCCAGTCCCTTGAGTCCTCCGTGGAGGGTCTGGCCGTTGTTGTTCAGCGGGAAGTGGTAGGTCTGGTCCCCGACTGTGAACTCTCCGCCCGCAATTCTGTTGGCGTAAGGGCCCACGACAGCGCCGAGAAAACGCTCGCCCGGGTTGTTGATGTATTCGTCAAGATTGTTGTAGCCAAGAACGACATCCTCGTAGGAACCGTTTTTGTCCGGAGTCCAGAGGCTCACCACGCGTGCGCCGTAGTTTGTGACCTGAAGAGTGAGATCCCCGCCGCGAAGGGTGTAGAGGCTGACCTGTTTCCCGTCAACTTCCTTCTGGAAATTCTCCGCCGGGATGAGTTCGACCTTGTGCTTGGTGCAGCAGGCGCAAACGCCGAGAACTGCCGCCGCTAAAATAAGTATCCTTTTCATATCGTTATTAGTTTGATTTTGTACCTATATATTGTCGGGAGGGTCCTGGGGCTTCTGGTTCATCCCTTCTTTCCGTTTCTCAGGGCGTCGAGTTTGAAATGCCAGAGCACAACCCCCGCAGACACCGAGATGTTAAGCGAGTGCTTGCTCCCGAACTGGGGGATTTCCAGCGCAAAGTCCGAAGCGTCAACAACTTCCTGCGCCACTCCGTCCACTTCGTTCCCAAATATGAGGGCATATTTTTTTTCCGCGCCCCCAGAATACGGCCGGAACTCGTCCAACTTCACGGAGTTAACGGTCTGCTCCACGCTCACGAGAGTATATCCCTCCGCCCGAAGCCTTTCCACTGTCTCCGGAGTGCTCCCGCACCGCTCCCACTCCACGCTGTCCTCCGCCCCGAGGGCCGACTTGTGAATCTCAGCCGAAGGGGGCACAGGGCAAATCCCGCAGAGGTAAATCTTGTCCACTTTGAATGAGTCGGCGCTTCTGAACACCGAGCCCACATTGTGGGCGCTCCGCACATTGTCCAGCACCACCACCAGCCCCGAAGGCGGCAGCAACCTGTACTCCCCGGCGGAAACGCGTCCGAGCTCGATATTCAATAGCTTCCTGTCAGACAAAGCGTTATTTAATCTAGAAGTTAAACTTGACCGCGTAACGAAGCAGACCGCTTCTTTGCCGATGTTTTCACCATCTATTCAATGG
>CAYNDY010000077.1:4773-8588 GCA_964396105.1 uncultured Muribaculaceae bacterium | reverse complement strand
TACATATTTATTATTAACAAGTTAAATTATTTAACTATGCCAAAAATGAAAACCAACTCCGGTTCAAAAAAGCGCTTTGCACTTACCGGAACGGGAAAAATCAAGAGGAAGCACGCTTACAAGAGCCACATCCTCACAAAGAAGACCAAAAAGCAGAAGAGAAATTTGACTCACTTCGGAATTGTTGCAGCTCCGGATGTAAAGAGAGTTAAAGCTTTGTTGGCACTCTAGTATTTTTTATGTTAAACTTGGAACGCAGTAGAAAAGATCCGCCAAAGCAGGACACTGCCTCCATAACACAGTTAAATTTATGCCAAGATCGGTAAATTCTGTAGCCTCAAGGGCTCGCCGCAAGAAGGTCCTCAAACAGACCCGCGGTTACTTCCTGTCAAGAAAAAATGTCTGGACGGTAGCGAAGAACACCTACGAAAAAGGTTTGACTTACGCCTATCGTGACCGCAAGGCAAAGAAGCGCTCATTCCGCGCACTTTGGATCCAGAGAATCAACGCTGCCGCACGTCAGTACGGTATGACCTATTCGCAGTTTATGGGTAAGGTCGCAAAGCAGAACATCGGACTCAACCGCAAAGTTCTCGCTGACCTCGCTATGAATAATCCGAAGGCTTTCGAAGCAATCATCAACTCTGTAAAATAGTCTGATGATGAGCCTGAAGGAATTCTTCCACAACCGATGGGTGAAGTTCTCATTCTGGGCTTTGCTCTATGTGCTGTGGGTAGTCTGGCTCGGAAACTGGTGGTGGCTCCTCGGCCTTGCAATCATTTTTGACCTTTTTATCACCCGGAAAGTCAAATGGCTTTTCTGGAAAAAGGAATACAAGGAGGGAGAAAAACACAATGCGGCCCTTGACTGGCTGGATGCAATCATCTTCGCAGTCGTAGTGGTGACATTCATCAACATTTTCTTTTTTCAGGCGTTCAAGATTCCTTCATCCTCAATGGAAAGCACGCTGTACACCGGCGACCACCTTTTCGTGAGCAAGCTCGCTTACGGTCCCCGGATGCCGCAGACCCCGCTGACCATCCCCTTCACCCACAACACGATAGGAAGCAAAGAATCCTATTCGACAGCGTGGCAGCGCCCATACAGAAGACTTAAAGGTCTGGGGAGCGTAAAAAGAGGCGATTGCGTGGTTTTCGGTTTTCCGAACGGAGATACGGTTCTTGTCAAGGCCCCGGCCGACGACTACTATATGCTCTGCAGGCTTTACGGCCGCGAATACACTTTGAAGAATTTCGGTCCTGTGAAGGTCCGTCCTTCCGACAAGAAAGACCACTATGTCAAAAGATGCGTCGCCATTGCAGGTGACACTCTCGAGGTCAGAAACGGCACCGTATTCGTAAACTCAGAGGCTGAAAAACGCCTCTCAGGAATGCAGAACAGCTACTGCGTCATCACCGGCGGAGGACGGATAAACTCCCGCCACCTCGACAAAATCGGCCTCAACAAGTCTGAACTCTGGTTCGACCCCTCCCTTCCGGGCTATCCGGCAATGCCTCTGACGGAGGCGATGGTGGAGGAGGTAAGGAGCCTTCCGGGCGTGGAAAGCGTCGAGGAGAACATCGACTCCTACCCGCCTGACTATCCGGACTCCTGGAAGACCATTTTCCCGTTTGCGGAGAATTTCGAGTGGACAAGGGACAATTTCGGACCCCTGTGGATTCCGAAAAAAGGCGAGACAGTCGCTCTTTCCTCAGAGAATCTTCCCCTCTACCGCAGGATAATCACTTCCTACGAGGGAAACACTCTGGAAGAGGAAGCTGACGGCACGATAAGGATAAACGGTGAGGTGGCTACAAGCTACACTTTCCAACAGGATTACTACTTTATGATGGGAGACAACAGGCACAACTCTCTCGACTCGCGCTACTGGGGCTTCGTTCCCGAGGATCACATAGTCGGAAAGCCTTCCCTGATATGGCTCTCAATAGACGGGAACAAGAAGTTCCCCGGTAATGTAAGGTGGCGGAGATTTTTTAAGTCGGATTTTTCAAAATGATTTAATCTCTTGCAAATTAGCTTTTTTTAGGCGATATTTGCAGCCGCTAAATTTTGAATAATATAAAAACGTATATAAAATGGCAAAGGTTTGTCAAGTAACAGGAAGAAAGAGAATGGTCGGCAACAACGTCGCTCACTCTAAACTGCGCACCAAGCGTGTGTTTGCCCTGAACCTCAAGACCAAGAAATTCTGGTCAGAGGAAGAGCAGCGCTTCATCACCCTCAAGGTTTCCTGCAAAGGAATGAGGCATATTGAAAAGAACGGTCTCGATGCAACAATCAAGGACGCTCAGAAGAAAGGATACATTAACCTTGTTTAATTGAATTGAATTATGGCAAAGAAAGCTAAAGGTAACAGGGTGCAGGTCATCCTCGAGTGCACCGAGCAGAGAGAAAGCGGTGTACCGGGCATTTCAAGGTACATCACCACTAAGAACAAGAAGAACACGACAGAGCGTCTTGAGAGGATGAAATACAATCCGTTCCTCAAGAAGGTAACTCTTCACCGTGAGATTAAATAACGAAGGAGGATTAAACTATGGCAAAGAAAGCAGTCGCAACCTTCGCTGCCGGTAAGGGCGGTAAGAAAATGGTAAAGTGCATCCGTATGGACAAGTCTCCCAAGACTGGTGCTTACGTGTTCAACGAGCTTCTTGTTGAGGAGTCTGAAGTCAAGGATTTCTTCAATCATAAGAAATAAGTAAGTAATTTTACTTCGAGTGATAATTGGGTTGGCCATCGCGGTCAACCCTTTTTCGTTTTATGAGAACGAAAAATTGAATTGTGATAATGGCGGATTTTCAGTATATTTGCAAGTTTGAAACAAACGACAGATTATGGGCATATTTGACAAGGGAGTGAAGAATACCAACCGCAGTTTCTTCGACAAGCTTTCACGGGCGATTGTGGGACATTCGCGCGTGGACGATTCTGTGCTTGACGCAATGGAAGAGGCTCTGGTAGAGACAGATATGGGGGTTGACACCACCTTGAAAATTATTGACAATCTCGAGGAACGGGTGAGCCGCGACAAATATATGTCGCTGGAGGAACTCACTGCGATGCTTCGCGAGGAGATTGCGGCCCTTCTGAAAGTGGACTCTGAGAAAACTGAGGGCGGCGAGGCGGACAAAGGCGCCTGCGACTGTGCTTCTGAGGAAGAGGGGAAGAGCGATGTTGAGAGAATGATTGACCCGGCAAAGAAGCCGTATGTCATTCTGGTTGTGGGAGTTAACGGAGTGGGCAAAACCACCACGATAGGAAAAATCGCATCCAAACTTGCCAGGGCAGGGAAGAAGGTTGTTCTCGGTGCTGCCGACACATTCAGGGCAGCGGCCGTTGACCAGCTTGTAATCTGGGCCGAAAGGGCGGGAGTTGACATCGTCCGCCAGGAAATGGGCGCAGATCCGGCCTCGGTTGCGTATGACACGGTGAAGTCTGCCGTCGCAAAGGGCGCAGACGTGGTGATAATCGACACTGCAGGAAGGCTCCACAACAGAGTGGACCTTATGAACGAGCTCACAAAAATCCGCAATGTGATTTCGAAAGTTGTCCCGGACGGCCCTCAGGAGGTGCTTCTTGTTTTGGACGCATCCACGGGGCAGAACGCCTTCCAGCAGGCGAGGGAATTTGCCCGTGCGACGAAAGTCACTTCCCTTGCACTCACAAAGCTCGACGGCTCGGCAAAGGGCGGTGTCGTCGTGGGGATTGTGGACCAGCTTCAGATTCCTCTGAAGTACATCGGCATCGGGGAGGGGGTTGACGACCTCAAACTCTTTGACCGTAAGGAGTTCGC
>CAYNDY010000077.1:2249-4673 GCA_964396105.1 uncultured Muribaculaceae bacterium | reverse complement strand
TGTAATCTTACTCCCGATGAGGTGGCCGAGGCGCTGACTTCCATCGGACTTGAAGTTGACTCGGTTGAAACCGTTGAGGCTGTGCCCGGCGGACTTGCCGGAGTCATTGTCGCAGAAGTCGTTGAATGTGTGCCTCATCCGGACTCGGATCACCTCCACATCACGAAGGTGAACACCGGCGAGAGCGAGCTTCTTCAGGTTGTCTGCGGCGCTCCGAATGTCGCTGCGGGAGAAAAAGTGCTTCTCGCGACAATAGGAACCACACTCGGCGAGGATTTCAAAATCAAGAAATCCAAGATTCGTGGAGTGGAGTCATTCGGAATGCTGTGCGCAGAGGATGAGCTTGGAATCGGCGAGTCCCACGACGGAATTATGGTGCTTGACCCTTCAGCCGTTCCGGGAACCCCGGCAAAGGACTACCTCCACCTCGAGTGCGACACGGTCATCGAAATAGGACTTACCGCAAACAGGGTTGACGCGGCTTCCCACATCGGAGTGGCCCGCGATCTCTACGCATACCTCCGCCACAACGGCATCCCTTGCAGCCTCGAAATCCCTTCTGTGGACTCTTTCAGCGAGCCTTCTTCAGCCGCGGAGTCAATGCCTGTGGAGGTCCTCGCCACCACAGACGCACCTCGCTACTGGGGCGCAACGCTCAAGGGCGCCAAGATTGGTCCGTCACCTGAGTGGCTTCAGAAAAAGCTCCACAGCATCGGCCTTCGCCCGATCAACAATGTGGTGGATGTCACCAACTTCCTTCTTATGGAACTCGGTCAGCCATTCCACACCTTTGACGCGGCTAAAATCAAGGGCGGCAAGGCAATCGTCCGCAGAGCCGCTGAGGGCGAGAAACTTGTGACACTTGACGGAGTGGAGCGCAGCCTCAGCGCAGAGGATCTTGTTATCGCGAACGCTGACGGCCCGATGTGCCTTGCAGGAGTGTTCGGCGGCGAGGATTCCGGAATTTCCGACTCCACGACCGACATCTTCCTTGAGATTGCCTACTTCAACCCGGTAACCATCCGCAAGACTTCAAAGCGCCACACCCTCAAGACCGACGCATCCTTCCGCTATGAAAGGGGAATCGATCCGCTCGGAATCGAATATGCCGCAAAAAGGGCCATCCTTCTTCTGGAGGAACTTTCCGGGTGTAAACTCGTGGGGGCAATCCAGAGGGTTGAGTCCGCTCCGTTCGAGAGAAAGAGAGTGGAACTGGACTACAACCGCATCGAGGCGTTCATCGGCAAGAAAATCGGCCACTCTGTCATCGAGGAAATCCTTACGAACCTCGGCTACGAGTTCATCGAGCGCCACGAGGGCGGACCAACCGTCGGAGTGCCGACATATATGATTGACGTTTACAGGGAGTGCGACGTTGTGGAGGAAATTCTCCGCATCTACGGCTACAACAATGTGGAACTTCCGCGCTCTATGCACCTTTCAATCAACACCGCCGAAAAACCGGAGCCTGAGCAGGTGAGGAACATAATTTCCGACTACCTTGCCGCCAACGGTTTCGTGGAGACGATGAATAACTCCCTCACAAGGGGCGAGTACTATTCCCGCCTCACGACCTTCCCGGAGCAGAAGTGCGTGCGCATCCTGAACCCTCTCAGCTCAGACCTCAATGTTATGCGTCAGACCCTCATTCTCAACGGACTTGAGGTAATCGCGCGCAACATAAACCACCAGTGCACAAGTATTCGGATCTTCGAATACGGCTCAGTTTACTCTCTGAAGAACATAGTGGAGGAGCCGACCCTCGACGACATCGACGAGCACCAGTGCTTTGCTCTTTTCATCTCCGGTTCTCCTGAGAAATCCTGGAGGGCTGACGCCGGAAAAGGCAATTTCTTCCAGCTCAAGGGCTATCTGGAGGCCCTCCTCCGCCGTTTCGGAGCGGACCTCTATCAGATGGAAACTGACGCAGCTCCTGCGGACCTTTTCTCCGACGGACAAAGCTATCTTCTCCCGGGCAGCCACAAGCCTCTTGCAGTGCTCGGAGTTGTGGCTCAGCCGCTTTTGAAATCATTCGGCATCAAGCAGCCTGTTTTTGCGGCCGAAATCAACTGGCAGGTTCTCTTCGAGCTCATAAAGAGGGACAAGATTTCCTACAAGGAACTCCCTAAGTATCCGGAAGTTAAGCGTGACCTCGCTCTTCTTTTGGACGAGGGCGTAAGTTTCGCGGATCTTCGCAAGACAGCCTACCGCACGGGCAAGAAGCTTCTCAAGAATGTTTCTCTGTTCGATGTTTACAAGGGCGACAAGATCCCTCAGGGAAAGAAGCAGTATGCCCTGAGCTTCACTCTTCAGGATGTGGAGAAAACCCTCACCGACAGCGATGTGGAGAGGATTATGGAGAAGCTGCTCGCGACATTCCAGAAAGAAAACGGAGCGACTCTCAGATAGGGTTCCATTTGGGCG
>CAYNDY010000077.1:0-2149 GCA_964396105.1 uncultured Muribaculaceae bacterium | reverse complement strand
TAAAGCGGATTTTTGAGAGTTTTGCGGCCTTGGCGGCGACCTTGCTGCTGGCTTCCCTGCTGCTTCTTTCCTGCGGGAAGGATGACGGCGGGAAGGTCATACCCAAGGATAAACTCTCTGAAATCTATGCCGAAATGTTCGTTCTGGACCAGTGGGTGGGCACCGAGAGCCGCCTTAGGCGTGAGGCCGACACATCGATGGTTTATGCCCCGATACTCGAAAAGTACGGCTACAACTACGACGACTACCTCGCGAGCGTGGACTACTATATGAAAGACCCCGAGAGGTATTCGAGGATCCTGAGGACCACATCCGAACTCCTTAACCGCCGTCTTTCTGAGCTTCAGGCGCAGAAAAAGGAGATGGAATCAGCCGAAAAAGCTGCACATCGCAGGGATTCCCTCCTGAATCTGGTGCATTTCGACATCGATTCCGCAATAGTCGCGATGTCCCGTGTGAACCCTTCCGACAGCCTCATCTCCGAGATTCAGCCCTTCGGAGTGCTTACCATTCGCTTTGTCCAGCGGGGTGACACTTCCTATGCGGGCCCTGAGGTTATTGTCCGCTGCGACACCTTGAAAACTGTTTCAGACAGTCTCAAAGCCGTTTCCGACAGCCTCAAGAGGGCAGGGGAGGGGCTCGGAACCGTTCCCGGCAGCTTCAAAGCCGATGCTGAAAAGGGGCCGTTGAAGCTCGCTCCTGAAAATCTGAAAAAGGCTCCCGACAGCGCGCTTGTCCTGAGGGAAAAAGATGAAAAATTTCGCCGCACTCCCATCCGTCTTCGCAAAGGAGATGGTGATGATGCTAAAATAAAGGAATAGGATGCTTCATTTTGACACCATAGTTTTCGGCCCGATAAAGAGCCGGCGTCTTGGCGTGTCGCTGGGAATCAATCTACTTCCCGCCGACGGCAAGCTCTGCAATTTCGACTGCATCTACTGCGAATGCGGCTGGAATAGGGACGGGGTTGCAAAATCCGCGTTTCCGAGCGTGGAGGAGGTTCGTGAGGCTCTCCGGGCGAAGCTTACAGCTATGGCTTCCGATGGAATAAAGCCCGATTCCATAACCTTTTCAGGTGACGGCGAGCCGACGCTCCATCCCCATTTCCCGGAAATCGTGGATGTGGTGCTCTCCCTTAGGGATGCCCTTGCACCGGAGGCGAAAGTTTCGGTTCTTTCCAATGCCACCACCTGCGGGAAACCCGCTGTTGCTGAGGCACTTAAAAAGGTGGATAACCCCATTTTGAAAATAGATGCCCCGACTTCCGCACTTGCAGGGAAAATAAATCAGCCTCAAGGAGTATATAATATAGAGGAAGTGGTGCGAAATCTTGAGGCATTCGGAGGCGATTTCATCCTTCAGACAATGTTTCTGAAGTCTCCCGATTTCGACTCGGCATCGCCCGAAGTGCTTCTTCCCTGGATGGATATTGTCCGGCGGCTCCACCCGCGGCAGACGATGGTATATTCCCTCGACAGGGAGACTCCTCAGAAGGGCTTGGTGAAATATGACGCGCCAACTCTCCACCGCCTTGTCGCCCCGCTCATTGAGGAAGGGTACTGTATAAGCATAAATGCCTGAAAATTCGGCGGCAAAGCAACGCTCGGTGACACAATAAGTTAATTCTTACATCTATATAGACTGATAAAACTTAAAAATATGGTAAATTATATGGAAAAATACGGCTACATCCCCCAGATGGAGGAAATCGACGGGGCTATAGCCAATATCTCGGCAAATGTCGACGGGTTTATGACTGAGGAAGTTCTGAAGAACTGCTTTTCGATGCTGGACCTCACTTCGCTCAAAACCAACGACACCGAGAACTCGATTGCAGCGCTCGTGGGCAAGGTGAACGCATTTAGGGAGAGTTTCCCTACCTGGCCGCTTCCGGCTTCGATTTGCGTCTATCCTAACTTCGCATCCACAGTGAAACTTGTCCGCAAGGAGGATTTCCACATCACGGTGGTTTCCGCCTGCTTCCCTTCTTCGCAGAGCTTTCTTGAGGTGAAGCTTCTCGAGTGCCGGAAGGCCGTTGAGGCTGGCGCGGACGAAGTGGACATCGTTCTGGCGCTCAACGCTTTCCTTTCAGGGGACTGGGAGAGGGCATCTGCGGAAATTAGGGCTGTGCGCGAGTGCATTGACGCTG
>CAYNDY010000076.1:0-8592 GCA_964396105.1 uncultured Muribaculaceae bacterium | reverse complement strand
CGCCAAAGTCGGAGCAAAGAGGGCTGATATGACTTCCGGCGCAAGCACCGCCGCGGTCAACAGCGCCGCCTACTCCTATCCGACCGTGGATTTGGGAAATTTCTAAAATTCGGTTATGAAACCCGGAAAAATGATATTGGCAGTCGCGGCTTTTGCCGTGGCTGCCTTTACCTCTTGTGGCAAGCAGCCTGAGCCGGAGGCAGGGGAGCCTTCCGCAGCGGTTCTTCATTTCAGCGGTGACCGCCCTTCGGTGACTGTAGACACAAAGACCTTCTGGAACGGGAACGACGTTTTCTGGTCTGCGGGAGACAGGATTGCGCTGACTTACTCCGCCGCCGATGTGTGGGCCTCATCTGCGCTTAGCGAGTCCGACCCGCTCCAGGAGGATGCCGAGAAAGGCCTGTTCTCAGTCCCGACCTCAATTTCTGCGATTCCCTCTTCCACAAGGTTCTATGCCATTTACCCTTCCTCCGCGGCTTCGGATTTGACCTCCGTCTCGGCTCTTCCGGAGATTTCTGTAACTGTCCCTTCCGAGCAGCACCTTTCCGCCGGCTCCTTTGACAGCTCGGCGGACATCCTCTCGTCCTCTTCCCGCAAAACCTACAGTTCCGTTCCCTCGGAAGCTGTTCCGCTTGTCTGGAAAAGGGCGGTGGGGCATCTCGCTCTCACTGTTTCTTCTCCCTCCATCGGGGAAGGGGAGAGCATTGAGAGCATCGTTCTGACTGCGGATTCGGAGGCTGCAATAGCGGGGGAGTTCTCTCTTGACATCACATCCGGACTCTTTACTGCAGCCTCCGGTGACACCCCTCACAATGTCCTCAAGCTTATTCCCCCGGGGACTGAGATCGCTGACGGACAGGAGTTCATCGCCTCCATCGCTCCCTGCACGATGACTTCCCTCGAGGTTAAAATCGTCACCGATGTGGCGGAGTATTCCAAAACCATAAATGCCTCCCTCCCCATTCTTCGCGACCGCCGCCATACCCTCGGAGTGGATATGTCCTCGGCCACCCGTACTCTGAGAAAAGACCCCGCGAAGGAAGCGAGCGTGAATTCCCGCATTTTTGAAATTCTTGACCTTAGCCGTAGCGGACTTGAGGATGTCCGCACTGCATACGAGGACAACCGGCTTTACGATGCGGCAACTGCCCTGAAGACCTATTGGACCTCAAAGCGAAGCGGCATCGTAAACCCGGAAGTGGACCTCACGGCTGCCTCCACAATCAGCGCCTTCGACAAGAACATCGCCGATCAGGCTCTCAAGGAGAACGGCTACCGTTTCTATGTCAAGAACTACTCCGAGAGCACTGACAAATCCACCGCCCTTGCCACCTACTACTCATTCCTCGGCTCGGACGGCGGAATCGACTGGACCACCTCTCCTACAACCGAAACCCAGTTCGCCCTTCAAAAGCACCGCCACCAGTGGGTTGACGCTCAGGCACGGGCCTACAACGCCACCGGCGACGAGAAATATGTCCAGGCGATAATCGATGTCTATTCCGACTGGCTCAAGACCTATCCTTGCCCGGGAGCCTCCGCCTCCTCCTACGCGATTGCCGACGGTGGAACCGCGTTCTCCGACGGAAACACCATTAAGGACCTCTGGACCGACCTCCAGGCGACTTCCAGACTGCTTACCTACACGGCCGCGCTCGAGCGTTGCATAGGCGCGGAGTGTTTCACCCCCGAGTTTCTCACCCATCTTCTTGTCTCCCTCTACGACACGGCTGAAAGCATCATAGCGAATCCCTATTACAAGGATGCGAGCAACCACCGCCTCTATGAGGTGCAGGCAGTTTACTCTGCTTCGGTTCTTCTTCCGGAATTTGCGGAGGCTTCCTCCTGGGAGAGCACTTCGCTTGGCGACATCGCGACGCAGTGCTCCGTCCAGTTCGCCTCCGACGGAGTCCAGAACGAGATGGACCCGAGCTACCACATTTCGGTAATATCCCTTTTCTACGACATCTGGCGCCTTGCCTCGGTGAACTCCAAGAGTGACCCGATTTCGGACAAGACTCTTCTTCAGTCTGCCTGCGGCTTCGTTCGGGACATTATGTACCCGGACTATTCCATCGAAAATTTCAACGACACACGCTCCACTAGCTGGACAAAGTCTGTCCTGAAGAAAAACTTCAGCAAATATGCCGAGATGTTTCCTTCTGAGGGGAGTTTTCTCTATCTCTCTTCAGAAGGCTCTGAGGGCACGGCTCCGACTTCGGAATATGCCTTCTACACTTCCTCCGGCTGGTATGTGCTTCGTGACGGTTGGAATGAGGGCAGCGCGATGATGATCCTGAAAAACAACGCGAATCCGGACCAGTGGTGGCACTGTCAGGGCGACAACGGCACCGTGTCGCTTTACAGGAACGGACGCAATTTCCTGCCGGATGCCGGAGTTTACACCTACGGCGGCAGCGCTTCCGACAATGCCCAGAGGACGGCTTTCCGTTCCACTGCGATGCACAACACCCTCACTTACGGCGGCGCTACGATTGCCGACGATATGATGAACGGAGTGTTTGCGGGTGAAGCTCACACGGATGTCTATGACGCCGTCCGGAGCAAGAACCAGTCATACTCGGCCCTTCGTCACGAAAGGACGGTGTTCCGCGTCAAGGACGGAGGATTCTTCGTCGTGGCGGATGCCGCAATCGGTTCCGCGACGGGAAGCGATGTGGCTCTCCACTGGCATTTCTGCCCTGGCTGCTCTGTCGCGTTTTCCTCTTCCGACGGGGCCCACACTGCTGCAACGACATTCTCCGACGGCAACAACATGCTGTTCAAGACATTCTGTTTCAATGGGTTGGAGGCCTCGACAGACTGGAGCACCACAACCGGCACTTCCTACACCTCGGACAATATCGGGGTGAAGACAAGCCGCGACTGCTGCGCTGTTTCCCTAAGCAAGAGTGACGCCTCGACTCCGGTGAGGTTCATAACGGTAATCTATCCGGTCCAGGGCTCTTCCGCAGCCCCCGAGATAGAGGCCACTTACACCTCCGCCTCGAAACTCCAGGTCAAAGCCGGCACCAAGACCTACACCCTGACCATTCCGTAGGCCCCATAGAATCATCCTATATGCCTATATAATTGTGAGGATTTTGGCAAATCGCGTAACGCAGCAATCCGCTTTTATTTAACCTCGTTTGACCCATTCGGTCGGGAGGCATCCCATATACCTTCGGAAGCAGGTCGCGAAGTAGGAAGGGCTGTTGAACCCGACCATATCGCTGATGACCGCGATGGAGTACCTGCCGTCCTTCAGCAGGCGGCAGGCTTCCTTGAAGCGGATTCGGCGAATGAAGTCCAGGGCCGACTCGCCTGTGAGCGACTTGAGCTTCAGGTGGAGGCTTGAACGCGACATCCCCATCTCCGAGGCGAAATCGGCCGTGGAGAAGTCTGCGTTGTCCATATTCCGGGTCACAATCTCCGTGGCCTTTGAGAGCAGCTGCTCGTCGTGGGCGGAGAGCGCGACCCATTGCCCGTCTGAAGCCTGGGCATCCCCGCCGGCGTTTCCGGAGAGCCTCTCTCTCATCCTCAGCATATTCTTGATTTTTACCAGAAGCAGATTGACCGGGAACGGCTTGCTGATGAAATCATCCGCTCCAGCCCTCAGGGCGGCAAGTTCATCCTTCTCGTCGGTGCTTGAGGAAATCACAATCACAGGGATGAGCGAAGTCGAAACGTCGTGCTTTAGCTCAGTGCAAAGTTTAACCCCGTCCAGCACAGGCATATTCATATCCGTGATGACCAGATCCGGCCTGGACTCCTTCAGAGCCTCCAGCGCCTCTTCGCCGTTGCCTGAGAGGATTATCTCGAATTTCCCGGAAAGGGCGTCCTTCAGGTAGGAGGCCATCTCAGCGTTGTCTTCTGCGATAAGAATCACCCCTCCGCTTGGCTCGGAAGGCTGCTTCGCGCTTTCCCGACCCTCCTCCGTCTCATCCTCGAGCAGGTATGCCGCGTCCTTCAGCGGCGAATTCGCTCCCTCCGCCGCTCCCTCTCCGATTTCCTCCTCGGAGTAGCTTTCTTTCCCGACGGGAAGCCTCACCGTGAAGGTCGAACCTTTCCCCGGTTCGCTTTCGAGTTCGATCGTGCCGTGGTGCAGCTCGACAAGACTGCTCACAAGCGAAAGCCCGATTCCGCTCCCGACATAATCCCTCTCCACCTGGAAGAACCGCTCGAAGATGCGCGACTGATTTTCTTTTGAAATCCCGACACCGGTGTCTGAGACCCTGAGGACAAGGCTCCCTGATTCCACACTCGCATAAAGGCAGATGCTTCCGCTCTCGGTGTATTTGAACGCATTGGACAGAAGGTTGCTGAGTATCAGTTCGATGTATTGGGCGTCCACATACCCGGCAGTTTCTCCGAGGTCAGACTCCATCTTGTATTTAAGCCCTTTCTTCCTCGCCATAGACTCATAGTAGGACCAGTTCTCCTTAATCAGCTTCAACAGTTTTTCCTCCCTCACGCTCAGCCTGAACACCCCGAGCTCGGCGCGGCGGTAGTCAATGAGCTGATTCACGAGATGAAGGAGCCTTCGGGCGTTGCGGTCGAGAAAGCTTAGCTGCCGTCGCATCCAAAGGTCGTTGCACCGGGCAATCATTTCAGAGAGCGGGTTGATTATCAGCATCAGCGGGGAGCGCATTTCGTGCGAGATATTGATGAAAAAGCGGGTCTTCATCTGCTGCATCTCGTCCTGATGCGCCTTGTTCTGAATTTCGAGAGCCTCTTTCCTCTGCCGTTCCTTGCGCCGGAGAAAAAAGAGCACGGCTCCGGAAAGAAGAAGCACACCCAACAGGACGAACCCGATTATTGCAGGCACACTCTGCCACCAGGCAGGGGCTATGGTGATTCTGAGGCTGACGGGCTTCCTGCACCAAACTCCGTCGTTGTTGGCGGATTTGAGCCTGAAAACATATTTGCCGTGCGGAAGGTTGGACCATCTGGCGGTTCGCTCACCCCTGTCCGTGGTCCACTGCTCATCATACCCTTCGAGGATATAGGAGAAGGTGTTGTGTTTGCCTGCGATGTAGTTGGGAACAGCGAAGGAAACCGAAAACGAGTTCTGGTCATATCCGAGTCTGACCCCGTCCGGGGCAAGAGGAACTTTTTCCGAAGCATATTTCCCCGAAAGCGCAAATCCCGTAATGACGGGAGAGGGGGAATATGGATTGTCCGAGAGCCGCTGCGGAGAGAAATAGGTCACTCCTTCAATGCCTCCGAACAGAATATCCCCGTTCGCGCGCCTGAAAGCCGCGCTCGGGTTAAAAAGGTTGAACGGCAGCCCGTCCTCTGTGCTGTAGCGGCGCATCGAAACGGAAAACGGATTGAATCGGCACAGTCCCTTGTCGGTGCTGACCCATATCATCCCGTAACTGTCGGACACAATTCCGTCAACGATGTTGCTCGGAAGTCCGTCGGAAGTAGTGAACCGGGTCCATTCCCCGCTTGCGAACTCATACCTCCACAGCCCTTCGCGAGTCCCGGCCCAGACTGATTTCCCCGGTATTTCGAAAAGCGACTGGACGAACACGTCGTTCTGCCCCGGAATGTCCGTGCAGCGGTAAAGGGCGTCGCCGCTGACATTGAATACAAACAGGCCGCTCTCGCTGCCGACCCAGAGCCTGTCTCCGGAATCAAGCAGAAGGGCTTTGGCGGATTTTCCCTCAAACTTCTCTTTCTCTTCGGGAAAGACCGGAGAGATTATCTTCCCGCTCTCCCGAGAGAGAATCAGCAGTCCTTCCATAGTTCCGATCCAAAGGCTCTTTCCTCCGGAGGAAGGAATTATGGAATAGACATCAGTGCTCTCTCCTTCGCCATCGATTTTGATGCGGGAAACTGCGCCTGTCGTCAAATTTATTTTTGAGAGTCCACCGGCGTGTGCCCCCACATAAACGGCGTTCCTCTGTTCATCTATCCACAGCGCCTTCACATCGTTGGACTTCGGCGCGGAGCCACCTCCCGCCGCTATGGACCAGTAGCGGAACGCCCCCGAGGACGGGTTCCAGCGGTTCACTCCTCCGGTGTTCGTCCCAATCCAGACATTCCCCCGCGAGTCTTCGGCAAAGCAGTTGACTACATTGTCGTTGAGGGAGTTTGTGTGTGGCTGACGGTGCAACGATTTGAAGTGGTTCTTGAGCGGATTATAGTAATTGACGCCTTTGTAGTAGGTCCCGAGCCACATTCCGCCCTGACTGTCGCGGCAGATGCTCCGGATTGAGTTCTGCGACAGAGTGCCTTCTCCGTCGCCCTCGTCCTTAACGGTATGGAATCCGTTTCCGTCAAATATGCAAAGTCCTCCGTAAGTTCCCACCCAGAGCTGCCCGCTGTCGCCCATTGCGAGCGAGCGGACATAGTCCGACGCAAGCCCGTCCGATTGCCTGTAACAGGAAGTCCCGGTGCAGGTTTTCCCGTCAGCCGAAATTTTCCAGAGCCCGTTCCCGTCGCTAGCAATCCAAAGACTTCCGGAATCAGCGAGGATGGCGGTTATGGGACAGTTGAGGGGCAGCCGCGTAATTTTGTCCACAGCGCCGGTCCCGGTGTCCATCGCAAAGATTTCCCCGCCCCCTCCTGCAATCCAGAGGCGTTTTCCCTCGCGGCAAAGCGCTCCTGAATGCACAGAAGGATTCAGTGCGGTTTCCTTCCAAAGGTCCTCCCCGGGAGAATAAATCTTGAGCCTCCCGCCAATCGAAACGAATAAATTCCCGTCGTCTCCCTGTGCGATACCTTCCACCTCCCCGTCGTTCCAGTTCCGGAAGTTCTCCTGCGAGGGGTTATAAAGCGACAGCCCTTTCCCCGTCCCCGCCCAAACCCTTCCGGCGGAGTCGGTGAAAAGGTGCCGTATTATGTTGGAAGAGATTGACGCGGAGTCGCTGGCACTGTTCCTCCAAACGGAGAAATCATACCCGTCATACCGGCTCAGCCCGTCCATAGTCCCCAGCCACATCCTGCCGAGACTGTCCTGGCAGATGCTGAATACAGTATTCTGCGAAAGCCCGTCCTTGACGGAAAGCGGGTCAAAATAAGGAGCGCGGAACCCCGTGCCGAACAACGCCGCCGAGCATATCAACAGTGCGGATAAAAAGGATTTTCTATGGCTCATATAGATGGATTTTATATTGTTAATCAAGCAAATAAGACGCTTCGACCCCATTTGATTCCAATTCTTTAAGAAATTCCGGGACGGAATTGACGGACATACAGTCAATGGCGTATAGTAGTGGATGTGAGCCTGATTTTAAGTAAATCTTTATGTTGGGGTAGTGAGTTTGCCCTCCGTGGCAAATCTCAATTTTTTGAATGTCGCTATAGATGACCCGTTTCCGGTATGACCGGAAGAGTACGTTTTTAATAATTAACTCTTTATCAGTCAGCACCGGATATTTCCAATATGCCGCCGCAAGGATTAATAGAAGTGTGGAAACTATAACGATGAACATTACCCAGACCGGAACCATTGCTCGTCTTGTTTCGTCGGCAATCAGAAATAAAAAGAGCAAATTGGTTGATGCAGTCAATGTAATCGGGATATAGATCCCCCGATGTGCTGACAAATATTTCTTATGTTTGCTGTTGATGCTCATACTTCTATTGCGTGATTTTGTCCTCTATTTCAATACAATGCGACTGTAGGTCTTGGAGAAAATCGTGTATTGAGTTTTTATCCATACTGTCAAGACAATGTACGACAGGACTTATTCTGGACTTTAGATATATTCGAACGCAGGGGGAATGATAGGGTACGCGGCATATCACTACTTTTCTAATATCGTCGTAAGCATATCTTTTCCGATAAAAACGGTAAAGAACATTCCGTATCTCCAGATGGGTATTCGTAATCTCCGGAAATCCCCAATATGCGGCAGCCATAAGCAGGAATGTAGTAAGGATGAATATCGAAATTATGGCATAATCCATCCTGTTGACTTGTGGCCGATACAATGGAAGGAAGAAAGCAGGAGAAAAAATAATCAGAAATGCACTCCAACCGATCACCTCTTTTTTCGATGTATAATATTTATGCGACATCATAATATGAATTAGTACTTATGTAAATATATATAGATTTCCCGTTATGGGATTCCAGTAGATACCAGCCATTCGAGACGAAAAGAGATGCAATTCCAATTATCCCACTTAAAATGCCCAATGCTCCAGATACTATAGGCGTATATGGACCTGCTATCGGAAAGGATGATGTTAAAAATACACATCCTTGTAAGGCGGTAGAAACTATAGAAAGCACCTCGCCAGTCGATAGATCCTCTTCATCATATATAATAATAAGTGTTTGTGTGGCAGAAAGACAAAGATTGGCCGTTCCGAGTCCTTTTCCAAAGATTTCTATAATTTCTTTATTTTGACTTATATCTTCCAAAAAAGCCGCAGCAGAGAAAATTATCCCATTGCTGTTGGTTGATACACTAAACGCAGTAAGAGAGGCATCAATAATCTGTCGTAATGTTACATCGCCATTTTTAAGGTCATTCTGCATTTTCGCCAGCCCTTCTTTCCCTCTCTCAAAGTCTACATCTGTTTCGTTATCGTTTTCGGTTTCTTCCGTTTCAGAAGGTTCGTCGGAGTCTC
>CAYNDY010000075.1:3380-8724 GCA_964396105.1 uncultured Muribaculaceae bacterium | reverse complement strand
TGTCCCACGGCTGGGCGTTGGTGAGCATATACCAGCGGAGCGCGTCTGCGCCGTATTTATCCAACGCTCCGAACGGGTCCACGGCATTTCCGAGCCTCTTGCTCATCTTGTTGCCGTCCTTGTCGAGAACGAGTCCGTTGGAAATCACTCGTTTGAACGCGCACTTGTCGCTGACCATCGTGTTGATTGCGTGGAGGGTGTAGAACCATCCGCGGGTCTGGTCCACTCCTTCGGCGATAAAGTCCGCCGTGCACCCAAAGCGCGGGCTTCCGAGGTTCCTCAGACCCTCCTGGGCGTAAGGCATCGCGCCGGAGTCGAACCAGACGTCGATAAGGTCGGTCTCCCTTGTCATCTTCTTTCCGGAAGGTGAAACGAGGAAGATGTTGTCCACGTATGGGCGGTGCAGGTCAATCCTGTCGTAGTTCTCCTTGGACATATCCTCCGGATTGAAACCTTTGTCCCTCAGCGGGTTGGAAGGCATAACCCCGGCCTCGACGGCCTTGTCGATCTCGGCATAGAGCTCTTTCAGCGACCCGATGCACTTCTCCTCCTTTCCGTCCTCGGTCCTCCAGATCGGGAGCGGAGTGCCCCAGTAGCGGCTGCGGCTGAGGTTCCAGTCCTGGATGTTCTCGAGCCACTTTCCGAAACGGCCCGTTCCTGTGGACTCAGGCTTCCAGGTGATGGTGTTGTTGAGTTCTATCATCCTGTCCCTCACCGCAGTGGTCTTTATGAACCAGGAGTTCAGCGGGTAGTAGAGCACCGGTTTGTCGGTTCTCCAGCAGTGCGGATATGTGTGGACGTGTTTTTCGATTTTGAAGGCGCGGCCGTCGGCCTTGAGCATCATACAGATGTCGATGTCGAGAGTCGGGGCGTCGGCAGGAAGTGAGGAGTCGTAGGCGTTCTTGACATAGCGTCCGGCCCACTCGGCATAGTCCTTTGAGACATATTTTGCCGCGTACTCAGGATCCATATCCTCCACCCTGAAGAACCTTCCCTGGCGGTCAACCTGCGCATAGCGGTCGCCGTTCACGTCCAGAACCATAATCGGAGGCACTCCGGCGGCCTTTGCCACCTTGTTGTCATCCGCTCCGAAGGTAGGCGCGATGTGCACGACTCCGGTACCGTCCTCCGTGGTCACATAGTCTCCCGGGATCACCTTGAACGCGCCGTCAGTCTCCGGGGAGAACCACGGAATGAGCTGATGATACTTTATTCCGAGAAGATCCCTTCCCTTGAACTCGCCGTCAAGGACCTTGAACGGAACGAGTTTGTCGCCCGCCTTGTAGTCTTCCAGAGAGAGTTCTGCGGCCTTAGGGTTGAACCAGCTGTCCACCAGAGCCTTTGCAAGGACATAGATGGCCTGCTTGCCGGAGTATGGATTGAAGGATTTAACCCTCACATAGTCGATGTTCGGACCCACGCAGAGAGCGGTGTTTGAAGGAAGAGTCCACGGGGTGGTGGTCCAGGCGAGGAAATACACAGGGACGGTCTCGCAGCCGAAGAGAATCTGCGATTTCTCGTCCTTGATGACCTCGAACTGGGCGGCCACGGTGGTGTCCTTAACGTCGCGGTAGCACCCAGGCTGGTTAAGCTCGTGGGAGCTAAGTCCCGTGCCCGCTGCCGGAGAGTACGGCTGGATGGAAAAGCCCTTGTAGAGCAGTCCCTTGCCGTAGATGTCCTTCAGGAGATACCACAGGGTCTCGATGTAACGGTTGTCGTAGGTGATGTAGGGGTCGTTCATATCCACCCAGTAGCCGATTCTGTCGGTCAGGGTCATCCACTCCTTCGTGTATTTCATCACCTCCTTGCGGCAGGTGTCGTTGTACTCCTCTACGCTGATTTTCTTTCCGATGTCCTCCTTGGTGATGCCGAGTTTCTTCTCCACTCCGAGCTCCACGGGAAGTCCGTGGGTGTCCCAGCCTGCACGGCGGCGCACCTTGTAGCCGCACTGGGTCTTGTAGCGGCAGATGGAGTCCTTGATGGAACGGGCCATAACGTGATGGATGCCCGGCATTCCGTTGGCGGAAGGCGGTCCTTCGAAGAACACGAACTCGGGAGCCCCTTCGCGGAGTTCCAGAGATTTTTCAAACGCACGGTTCTTTTTCCAGCTTTCAAGAACTTCGTTGCCTATGTTAACGAGATCAAGTCCTTTGTATTCCTTAAACTTCATACTTTTGAAGCTGATTTATAATGTTTTATATAATCTAATTCTATGTTTTCTGCGGGGAAGGGCACAATGAGCCCCTTTCCCGTAAAAATTGAATTGGCAAAGATAATGAATTGTAAGGTTTTTACAAAATGATTATTTTTGCAACCGCTTTGGTAAAATCTGAAAATCAAGGAAAAACTTCTGATGAGCATTTTCGACATAATCGTTCTGGTGTGCATCGCGGTTGCGCTTTTCGCGGGCCTTCGCAAGGGACTTATCGGTCAGGTGGTCTCGCTTGCTGGCGTGTGCGCCGGAGTTTGGCTGAGCGTAAAATTCTCCGCAGAGGTCGGGGCGTGGCTCAGCGGATGGATGGCGCTGGACGAGAAACTCCTTAGGGTCATCGCATTTGTGCTCATCTTTTTTGTTGTGGCACTGGGACTTACGCTTGCGGGACGGCTGCTGGAGAAGGTGATTAAGGTGGTTATGCTGGGCTGGGTGAACAGGCTCCTCGGGGCGGCGCTTGCCCTGGTGGAGTGCCTGCTGGTGCTTTGCCTGCTGCTGATGGCCTTCGACGCCATCAACGGGACATTCTCGCTTGTGAGCGCGGACACCCTCGCCGGGACCATTTTCTACAGCCCGCTGAAAGAGGTGTCGTACGCGATATTCCCGTACTTAAAGGAGCTTTTCTTCTGGAAATGATGAAAGATTGTTTAAAAAGCGGACTGCTGCGTTATGCTCCAGCTTTCTAAATGTTAAAGATTAAGGTCAGATATGGACAGAATTATACTTATTGAAACTTCGACGGCGCTTTGCTCCACGGCTCTCTCCGAGGACGGCCGCCTTGTATGCTACCGGGAAAGCGAGACTCCCCGCGCCCACGCATCTCTCACGGCAGTTTTCATAGACGAAATGCTGCGCGAAAAGGCTCTGAGCCTCAAGGATTGCGCGGCAGTCTGCGTAAGCGAGGGTCCGGGCTCATACACGGGTCTTCGAGTGGGAGTGTCCTCCGCGAAGGGGCTCTGCTTCGGGGCCGGGATTCCGCTTCTTAGCATCGGGACGCTCGAAGTGCTTGTCGCCCAGGCTCTTTCTGAAGGGCAGCTTAATGGCCCTCAGTCTGAAGGCGAGGCTGCATCCGACACAAAGACAGCCGCAGCAGCCTGTGCCGAGCCTTTCAAATACATAGTCCCGATGATTGACGCGAGAAGGATGGAAGTTTACACGGCTCTTTTCTCAGCAAATGGCGAAAGACTTTCCGAGACCGAGGCAAAGGTCATTGACTCAGAGAGTTACAAAGATATTCTCAAGGAAGGTCCGGTGCTTTTCATCGGAGACGGCGCCGGAAAATGCGAGGGGACAATCAACCACCCCAACGCCCGTTTTCTTCAGACCTGCCCGAAGGCAAGCGCTATGTGCGCCCTTGCCCAGAGGGAACTGGACGAAAAACGGTTCAAGGATGTCGCCTACCTTGAACCGTTCTATCTGAAAGACTTTGTCACTACCGTAAGTAAGAAGAAACTCTTCTAAAAAACATACGTAGCCAAATAGACGTGCCTACCCTAACCGGGTAGGCTTTTTTATTTCAACAATTTAGTAATCAGCGCATCAAGCGACTTCTCGTCAGAAATCTTCTCGTTCACAAGGGAACCGTTGCAGATGAAATAGGAAGTCGGGAGAGCGGAGATGTTGTAGAGGGCGATGAGCTTGGAATTGGCTCCGTTGGAGTCGCAGACATTGATCCACGGAAGCTTCTGCTCGGAGATTACCTTCGCCCAGTTGGTCTTGTCAAGATCCAGAGCCACGGAGTAGATTTCAAAGCCGCGGGAGTGGTACTTGTCGTAGAACTTCTTCAGCACCTCGAGGTTGAACTGGCACTGGGAAGGGTCTGACGCGCTCCAGAAATGAAGCATAACGAGTTTTCCGCCGACCTCGGAGAGCTTGCGCTTCTGGGCATTTATATCCGGAAGTTCCACATCCAGGAGGCTCACAGGCTCGGCGGTGCGGATGTTGGTAAGAAGCGCCATATAGTCCATCCTCTTCTTAGCGTCCTCCTTGAGGGCCTTCACATACTTAGAGTCAGGATAAACCGTTGCAAGAGAATCCGCAACATTGCCCACGGTGATGCCGTCGGTCTCCTGTCCGAAAACAGGCAGTTCGTCAGAGAATGACTGGTAGAAAACCGGGATTACGGTAAGAGAATGGGAGTTTTCAATCACATATTTCACGCACTTGCGGTAGTAGTCGATGTAGGTCTGCCCCATTTCCCTGCGAAGTGCGGCAGCCTCGGTCTCGTTGTCAGCACGGTTAATGTCGTAGGCGATGTCTGAAAGCCTGTCAGAAGCCTCCTTGAAATCGTTTTCGACCTTCTGAAGCCTTTCACATTCCTCGGAGCCGCTGACAGTGCAGCCTCCGAGAGAGTCAAGAGTGACCCGGACCTCGTCTCCCCTTTCAAGAAGAAGCGAAGCCACCTTCGCCCCGCCGTCATAGAGGTAGAAGAACTCGGGCTGTCCCTTTTCAATCTTCACGCTGCAACGGGCATCGCCCTTAGAGTTGGCCTTCAGGGTGTCGAGAGGGGTGTATTTATTCATATCGAGCGCTTTCACGACGATTTCGCGGGAGAGGTCGCCGCCTTCAAGATGAAGGGATATTTTCGCGCCGCGGGTGCAGCCTGCAAGGGTCACAAGGGCAAGGGCTGAAGCCGTGAGTGTCAGGAACTTAAAGAATGTGTGTCGCATAATGTCGATTGAAAAAAAAGAGCCTGCCTTCCCTTCCGGGCAGAAGGACAGGCAGGTTAAACTACAAGGCATTGAATTCCCTCAGGATGTCGGACGAGATTTTCTTGAACTCGTCTTCGGTGAGGGAGACGTGGTGGCCGAACGAAAGGTCCGACTCACTTTGGAGAGGCACCAGATGTATGTGGGTGTGAGGCACTTCCATTCCGAGCACCGCTACGCCCACCCTCTTGCAGGGAACGGCCTTCGCGAGGGCCTTGGCAACCTTCTTTGCAAAGGCGCAGAGCCCTGCGTAAGTCTCGTCGTCAAGGTCGAAGATATAGGGGTTCTCGACATTCTTCGGGATTACGAGAGTGTGCCCGGGGACCATCGGGTTGATGTCCAGGAAGGCATAGTAGTTCTCGTCCTCGGCGCATTTGTAGGAAGGAATTTCTCCGTGCGCGATTTTGGTGAATATTGTTGCCAT
>CAYNDY010000075.1:0-3280 GCA_964396105.1 uncultured Muribaculaceae bacterium | reverse complement strand
ACTCCTGAAGGCACCTTAGCCTCAACGACTTCGCCCTTGGAGTGACCCATAAGCGCACGGCCGATAGGAGTCGTGGCAGCGAGCTTGCCTTTGGTAAAATCGGCCTCTGACTCGCCCACAAGGGTGAATTCCATCTCTTTTCCGATGGAAAGATTCTTCACGCGGACCTTGTTCAGCATCTGCACCTTGTCGGTGCCGATCTGCGACTCGTCAATCACGCGGGCGGAAGCCAACTGGTTCTGAAGTTTGGAAATGGTGAGCTCGAGAAGGCCCTGAGCCTCACGCGCTGCCTCATACTCGGCATTTTCGGAAAGGTCGCCCTTGTCCCTTGCCTCTGCAATCTGAGCGGAAATGACCGGACGCTGAGCTATTGCGTCAGCGAGGTCTTTCTTCAGTTTGTCCATACCCTGCTGGGTAACATAATGAATATCCATAATGTTTAGTAATTTTTAGTTTCTATTCCTATATATCAGTCTATCAATGCCCTCGCAAAGCCCCCTTTTGTGCGGACCTTACGGCGGAAACATAATAAACAGAGTTTCGCCACTTCTGGCGAAACCCTACTAACGATTGCAAAGATAGGAATTTTTTAAATATATCCCGTATCAAAAAAGAAAAATATTCTTCTTCGATACGGGACAACAATACAACAACGCCCTGAAGCCTCTTTCAACTCCTGCGCTGCTAAATCTGGACAGCCCTATTTGGTGTTCTTAGTCCAGAACTGCTCGATCTCCTCAAGGGACTTGCCGGTAGTTTCCGGAACAAGCTTCCACATAATCAGAAGATACGGAACGCACATAAGCGCGAAGAGGAAGAATGTTCCCGCAGGCGCGAACGGAGGCACATTTTCAAGCAGCCACGGAGTAAGCTGGCCGATGAGGTAGGTGCCGACCCAGAGAGCGAGACCCGCGATGGACATTGCGGTGCCGCGGACATTGTTCGGATACATTTCCGACAGGAGCACGAACACGACGGCGCTGATTGAAATGGCACAGCAGAACACGTAGAAAAGGAAGAATACGAGCATAAAGATGCTTCCGAGCTGCTCCGGGAATATGAAATAGAAGCCGATTGCAAGAAGCGAAACTATCATTCCCGAAACGCCCCACCAGACGAGGGTTTTGCGGCCAACCTTGTCAATGATAAGGAGGGCGATGACGGTCGTAAGCATATTCACCACTCCGACGAGCACCTGTGAGAAGAGAGCGTCGCCGCTTGAAAGGCCCGCGTCCTTGAAAATCTCCGGACCGTAGTAGAGCACTGCGTTAACGCCCATAAACTGCCCCAGAATGGCGATTGCGGAGCCGATGAGAACGGCTTTGAAAATGCCGGGACTAAGAAGAGCCTTCCACTCCGACTTCACTTCGCCCGCGATGGACTGCTCGGTGACGGCCCTTTGGCGGGATGCCTCGTCAGGGGTCACATAAATCCTCTGAAGAATTGCAGCCGCACGGTCTCCCTGGCCCTTTACGATGAGCCATCTCGGGCTTTCAGGGATGAGGAAGATTATGAAGAAAAACAGCAGCGCCGGGAGGGTCTCGGAGCCGAGCATACCTCTCCAGTATTCGTCAACGAAAAGGGTGTTGGCCCAGCCGGAGGAGAGTCTCTCGCCGCTTTCAGCAACTCCAAGTATCTGGAAATTAACGAAATATGCAAGGAGGAAGCCCACCGTGATTGCAAGCTGGTAGAGGGAGACTAGGGTGCCGCGGCGTGAAGCCATCGCAACCTCCGAGATGTAGATCGGGGAGACGATTGAAACCACTCCGATGCCCACTCCGCCGATGATGCGGTAGACGACAAGCCCGGTGAAGCCCTTGCAGATGGCGCAGCCGATGGCCGAGAGGCTGAACATAAACGCGGAGAAGAGCATCGCCTTCTTGCGGCCGAACCGGTCGCTCAAAACGCCCGCCGTAGCCACTCCAAGAATGGAGCCGATGAGCGCGCTGCCCACATACCAGCCCAGCTGCAGACTGTTCAAATTGAACTGCTCGGCGACTTTCGAGGTCGTGCCGGAAATCACCGCCGTGTCATATCCGAAAAGTATTCCTCCGATGGCGGCGACCACCGAAAGGAATACGACATATCCAAGATTTTCCTTGTTTTTCATAAATCTGTCCCTGCGCAAGTATTGTTATTTTATGTCAAAATACTCCTTGTAGCGGTCGTAGAGGTGACCGGCCTGAAGGTAGGCGGACTGAGGAGAAAGGAAGTGCGAGAACTCGAAGGTGATGGCCTTGTCGTAGCCGCAGCGTGCAGCGGCCTCAAGTTTCATACGGAGTTTGTCGAACTTTATCGGGAAGAAACGGATAGGCATATCGCGGTCGAAAGTCTCGGCGTTGGTCCAGCATTGCATTCCGTATTTGTCCGCAAGCTTCTTGTTCACGCTGAAGAACGCGTCGAGCTCGTCGTAGTCGATGTGGCCGTCCTGGAACGCGCAGGCGTCAACCACGTCGTGGATGCCGTCGAAAATCTCGTTCCACTCCCTCTCGTGCTCCTGCACGGAAACGGCGTCGGCGCGAGAAAGCTGTCCGTCGGTGCCCATCACGGCCTTCTTTCCGTCAATCCACGGGGAGATGAAGGTCGGAAGCCCTCCGGAAACGTCCTTGCACTGTTTGCCCAGAGCGTGGAAAGCGTCGATTGCGCCCTTGGTCCTGCGGCTGATTTCGCCGCTTATGTACCAGCCGCCGAAGCTCTTGTACTTCTGTCCGTACATCTCCCACACCTCGTCGATCACGAACTTGTTATCCTCGATTTCGTAGGACAAATCGCCTGTGTCCCAATACTTTCCGGAGTCATAAAGTCCGAAATAGAACTTCATTCCATACTTCTCGGCAAGACGCAGGAACATATTGATAAGGTCCACCGAAGGCATATAGCAGCCCTTCTTCAGAAGGTACGGAGACGGGTAGGTTATGAATTTGCGGTAGCCCGAGCGGATGTCGATTACGGTGTCGATGCCAATCTCTTTCATATACTGGAAATCCCGGTCCCATTCCTTTTCGCCCCAGTTCTGGTGGGGGATGTCGTGGGAAATCTCGTCAAGGAAGGTTCCAGTAATCTTAAGTCCCTGAGCCTTAGGGACTATGAGCGGAGAATCTCCGCCTCCGGGGCCGAGAAGCACTCCCTTGCCCTCTCCGGAAGGGGTGCAGCCCGAAGGAAGCACCGAAGTCACCGCCGCAGCCGAAGCCGCCGCAGCGACCGTCTTCAAAAATGAACGTCTATCTGTTGTCATAAAGTGTCTGAAAAAATCTATAAGTAATACATATCCGCAAGGGGA
>CAYNDY010000074.1:1212-8967 GCA_964396105.1 uncultured Muribaculaceae bacterium | reverse complement strand
GTATTTAACTTTTCCCGGCTCCGATGGAGCGGTACTTCTACTGCCTGACTCCGCCGAACTTTCCGCAGAGAATTTTCTCCACCTCGGAAAGTTTCTCTTCGAGCAGAGCGTCCGAGTCAGCCTCGCAGATGAACCTGAGGTAAGGCTCTGTGTTTGAAGGCCTTATGTTGAACCACCAGCGTGGGAACTCCACCCTGTAGCCGTCGAAATCCATAAATGCTGAAGGCTTCTCGGCGCCGATGAAATGGTCTTTCACCGCGTCCATCGCGCCCTGCTTGTCCTCAATCTTGAAATTGACCTCTCCGGAGTTCTTGTATTTCTCAATCTTTGAAATTAGCTGGCTAAGGCTCACTCCGCGGCGTTTCATCTGGGAAACCACATTCAGAATGACCATCGAAGCGAGAAGACCGCTGTCGGAGTAGAAGAAATCGCGGAAATAGTAGTGCCCGGCAAGTTCTCCTCCGAACACTCCGTCGATTTCGCGAAGCTTTGTCGCGGCGAAAGCTCTTCCCACCTTCCAGGTCTCCATCCGGGCGCCCATAGGTGCGAGATACTCTCCCACTGCCTTCGAACTTCTGATATCCTGGAGCACAACGCCCTTCTGACCCTTTTTCTCGAGGAAATAGTGTCCGAGCACCGCAATCATAAGGTCAGGGGATATGAACCTTGCATTCTCGTCAACGAACATAACCCTGTCGGCATCGCCGTCGTAGATGACTCCGATGTCGGCTCCGGTCTTTTTAACGAGTTCCTGCAGAGCCACTCTGTTCTTGGCAATCAGCGGGTTTGGCTCGTGATTGGGGAAACGGCCGTCAATGGTGTCGAAGATGTATGAAGGCTGGTCGCCGAAGATTTCCTTTGCATAGAGGTTCGCCATTCCGTTGGAAAGGTCCATCGCAATCTTCAGATTGGAGTAGTCCTCCTTGAACTTGAGAAGGAAGTCAAGGTAGTCCTTGTGGATGTCCTTGGTGAATACTTTTCCCTTTTCGGAGGCCACAGGGCAAGGTTTTCCGCTCTCAATCCATTCCTTGATCCGTCCCAGTCCCGCATCATAGCCCACAGCGGCGGCGTTGGTCGTGGAGACCTTCATTCCGTTGTATTCTGCAGGGTTGTGGGACGCGGTGATCTGCACGGAAGCCTTGAAACCATAGTTTGCCGTGCCGAAATAGACCATCGGAGTGGTGCTGAGGCCGATGTCGTAGATGTCAGCACCGGCGTCGGTGACTCCGCGGACCACTGCGTCGTGAATCGTGTCCGAAGACACCCTGCAGTCCCTTCCGAGAAGAACTTTTTTCGTACTGAGAAGTTCGGGGATGAAATATCCCACTTTGTAGGCCACTGTTTCGTCCCAATCGACGCCCCAGATGCCCCTTATGTCGTATGCGTGAAATGCGCCCATAGCTGATTTTTTAATGTTACTTGCTTTTGTAGCGGGTCTGAATTTTCCTTGAGGCGATGCCCTGAAGCTTTTTCGCAATCATTTTTTTGCGAATCGGGGAGACTTCGTCAACAAATAGCCTGCCATCGAGGTGCGCCATCTCGTGCTGAACCATCCGGCAGCCGAATTTGTCGAAGACTTCAACCTGCTTCTGAAGGTTCTCGTCGTAGTATTCCACTTTAATGACCGAAGGTCTCAGAACTTCCGCATATATGCCCGGAACGCTGAGGCAACCCTCTGAATATGAGCACTTTTCCTTGCTTTCTTCAAGCACCCGCGGGTTAATCATCGTGCGGCGGAAATCCTTGAGATAGGGGTATGTGTCGATGAGGTCGGTGCCGTCAACGATGAGAATCCTAAGCGGAACGCCCACCTGGGGAGCCGCCAGACCGCATCCGTCAGCCTGTTTGAGAGTCTCCTTCATATCTGAAACCAGTTTCAGAATCTCCTCCTTCTTCGAAAGGTCAGCTTCCTCGTCCACCCGACGAAGAATTTCCTGTCCATATAAATAAATAGGTAATATCATAAAATTATATTTTTGTTCTTGTTTAAATGGGGGCGCACAACGCAGCAATGCGCTTTTTAGGGCTGTTTCCGGTCCATCCAACTTTGCAGGATGATTGCGGCACTGATTTTATCCACGCTCATCTTGTCCTGCCGGTCCTTCTTCTTCATTCCCCCGTCAATCATAGCCCTGTGCGCAAGCACAGAAGTGAACCTCTCGTCCTCAAGTTCAATCGGTGTGTCCGGGAATGCCTTTCGCAGCTGTTTGAGGAACACATCCACATCCGCCGCGGCCTCCGAAGGCTGCCCGTTCATATTGCGGGGATAGCCCACGACGAAAGAAACTACATTCTCATTTTGGGCGTAATTTTTAAGATATTCTATTATCTTTGCAGAATGTACCGTTTCCAATGCAGACGCGAAGATGCCGAGCGGGTCGCTCACAGCGACTCCAACCCGTTTCCGCCCGTAATCTATGCCGACATATCTGTTCATTGGCCGCAAAGTTAACATTATATTATGGCTCAACAAAATAAAAAAGAGCGCAAGGCAAGGAGATTTTTCCTGAACATAGTTGATGCACAGACCCATAAGCCGCTGAAATCCATCAAGTTCACAAAACCCGGATTCTGGTTCACTCTGGTCTATGTCTTCCTTATGCTCTGCATTGCTATATTCTGCCTTGTCGCCTACACACCGATCCGTACCCTCATCCCGGGCTATCCCGACGCCCATTCCAAAAGGGAGGCGATCAGCAACGCGATAAAAATCGATTCGCTCGAAAATGTGATCTGCCGCTGGGAACTCTATTCGGAGAACCTCAGAAGGGTGGTGCAGGGGGATGAACCTCTTGATTTGAACGCACTGCTATCTTCTCAGGACTCTCTCGGGGTGGTCGCCGCAGGGGAGGATGAACCTGAAACCGGGAGCGAGGAGCAGTTCCGCGAAATGGTCACCGACGAGGAGCAGTTCGACCTTTCAGCGGGCCACAAGAGGGATCTTCCGATTGAGGGAGTGCATTTCTTCTCGCCGCTCAAGGGCGTAGTGAGCAAACCGTACGACAAATATGTTCACCCGTATGTTGACCTCACCGCTCCGGCAAACTCCCTGGTGATGGCAACGCTTGACGGCACCGTCATCTTCACCGGATGGAACAACGATGCCGGTTACACGATTCAGATTCAGCACTCCGGCGACATAGTCTCCATCTATCAGCACACCGAAAAGCTGCTCAAGGAAACAGGAGACGTCGTGAAAGCCGGAACTCCGATTGCCCTTGTGGGCAGCAGCGACAACCTCACAGTCGGCGACCATCTGCGTTTCGAGCTGTGGTACAGGGGCGAAGCCGTCGACCCTGCGAAGTATATCAGCTTCTAGAGAAAACGGTAAGTAAAAGGAAGGTATCTAAAATGCAAAAGCGTAGAATTGCTATACTTGGTTCGACCGGGTCAATCGGAAGGCAGGCGCTGGATGTCGTGCGCCAGCACCGCGACCTTTTCGAAGTGGAACTTCTCACTGCCAACAACAGCGCGGAACTGCTTATATCACAGGCAATTGAATTTGACGCGAACAGCGTAGTCATCTGCAACGAGGAGAAATACTCCGCCGTGGCCGATGCGCTGCAGCCCAAGATGATAAAGGTCTTTGCCGGGATGCAGTCGGTCTGCGACCTTGTGGGGGCGGACTCCATAGACATAGTGCTCACCTCGATGGTGGGTTTCAGCGGCCTCAGATCCACTCTCGCCGCAATCGACGCAGGGAAAACCATAGCCCTCGCGAACAAGGAGACTCTTGTTGCGGCAGGATCCATCGTTATGAAGCGCGCCCTCGAAAAACGGGTGGCGATTCTCCCGGTGGACTCTGAACATTCGGCGATTTTCCAGTGCCTTATGGGCGCAAAGGGAAACGGGATAGAAAAAATACATCTCACGGCTTCCGGCGGCCCGTTCAGGACCTGGAGCGCTGAAAGAATCGCTACGGCAAAGGCCGCCGAGGCCCTGCGCCACCCCAACTGGACGATGGGAAACAAAATCACCATCGATTCAGCCACGATGATGAACAAGGGTTTCGAGGTCATCGAGGCCCGGTGGCTCTTCGGCGTGGGGGCGGAGAAGATAAATGTTGTCGTGCACCCCGAGTCCGTCATCCATTCAATGGTGGAATTTGCTGACGGAGCGGTGATTGCCCAGCTTGGCTGTCCGGATATGCGCGAGCCCATACAGTTCGCCCTCGCATACCCCGGGAGGCTTCCGCTGAATAACCGCAAACTCAATTTTGCAGAACTCGGCTCCCTTTCGTTCGAGGCTCCGGACCTTGAGAGGTTCCCGTGCCTTGGACTTGCGTTTTCTGCGCTCGAAAAGGGAGGGAACATCCCGTGCGCGATGAACGCGGCGAACGAGGTGGCTGTGGCGGCATATTTGCAGGATAAAATCAGCTTCTACGGCATTCCGGAGCTCATCTCCCGCTGCATCGAAAGAACTCCTTTCATCGCGGAGCCATCGGTGGAGGACATTTTCTCCACAAACGACGAGGCGGCCGCCCGGGCAAAGGAAGAGGTAGGGCTGTAGCCCCAAAGGTCAGATTTTTGCGTAGGGCCGTTGCGCTTAAAAGTATAACCCCGCGCACAGGAAAGTATATTATGGTCGTTTTAATAAAGACACTTCAAGTCATACTCGCTCTCTCGATTCTCATCGTGTTTCACGAACTGGGACATTTCACCTTCGCCAAAATCTTCAAGATAAGGGTTGAGAAATTCTATCTTTTCTTCGATGCCGGCGGAAAGGCCCTCCTTAGGTTCAAGCCCAAACACTCCGAGACCGAGTACGGAATAGGCTGGCTTCCGCTGGGAGGCTACTGCAAAATTTCCGGTATGGTGGACGAGTCGCTCGACACTAAATCCCTTAAGAGCGAACCACAGCCCTGGGAAATGCGCAGCCATCCGGCGTGGCAGAGGCTTCTTGTGATGGGAGGCGGAGTGCTTTTCAACTTCATCCTCGCCATCCTGATATATATAGGAATCCTTGCGGTCTATGGCCAGAGCTACATCAGCAACGAGGGCAGCGACATCTATGTGAATTCCCTTTCCTACGATATGGGTTTCCGCACCGGAGACCATATAATCGCGTTTGACGATGTTCCGGAGGAGAATTTTTCGCTTCTTCAGTCCAATCTCGTGCGTAACGACGTGCACAAGGTGACGCTCCTTCGCGGAGCGGACACCCTCACTCTCTATGTGGACCAGAGCCGCATAGGCGATGTGCTGAACACCCCGGGGATGTTCGACCTCGCGCTTCCTTTTGTCGTTGACAGCGTCCCGGCGACTTCGCTCAATGCCGCGGCGGGGCTCCTCAGAGGCGACAGAATCGTTGCCGTGGGGGGAGAGGAGGCCGATTATCTTCAGGACAGCCGGAATCTTCTGAAAGAATATGCGGGCGGGGAGGCGTCTGTGAGCGTTGTTCGCGGGGCGGACACCCTCAACGTTCCCGTTCAGGTGGACAGCCTCGGAAGAATCGGGGTTTTCACAACGATGCCGAACATAAAAACCAAGACCTACAGCTTCCTGGAGGCCATTCCGGCAGGGTTTACCTACACTTTCACGACGATAGGGGACTATGTGAAGGACCTCAAACTCGTCTTTACTCCGAGCACGGAGGCTTACAAGTCGGTGGGCAGCTTCATCGCCATCGGACAGGTTTTCCCTTCAGCGTGGAACTGGTATGCTTTCCTTAACATCCTGGCGCTGCTCTCGGTGATGCTGGGCGTGATGAACCTCCTGCCGATTCCGGCGCTTGACGGCGGACACATTGTCTTCCTTCTCTACGAAATGATTACGGGCCGCAAGCCTTCGGACAAGTTCCTCACAGTGATGCAGATTATCGGAATGATCCTTATCTTCGGCCTGATGATTCTGGCCTTCGGAAACGACATCGGAAGGCTGCTGCAATAGGGGAGGGGCGGGCTTTCCCGGAGGGCGCAGTTTTTGCTGCCGACTGGACTTTGTGATAACTGATAAATATTTGAAAATTATATAGTTATGAAAAAGATTAAGATATTTGCAGCCGTTATTCTCGCGGTTCTTGTCGCCACAGGCTGCGGCGAAAGGAAAAAGGCTCTGCTTCCGAGCATCAGCGGAAAAGCGGGCGAAGTGCTCGTCGTAATTGGCCAGGGCGAATGGGAAGGCGCGATTGGAAACGCCATCCGCGACACCCTCACGAGCGACTGTCCGTTCCTTCCGCAGAAGGAGCCTCTCTACACCCTCGTGAACATAACCCCGAATGCGTTCACCAACATTTTTCAGGTGCACCGCAACATCCTGATGGTTGATGTGAATCCACGGGTTTCGGAGCCTGGGGTAAGGTTTCTTTCGGATGTCTGGGCACGGCCTCAGTGCGTCATCAAACTCGAGGCTGTGGACGAGGAGTCGGCCGTGCAGCTTTTCGAGGATAACAAGGTGAAGATAGCGACCTATATCGAGCAGGCTGAGCGCAACAGAGTGATAGCCAATTCGATACAGTATGAGGAGAAGGGGATTGCCCCATATCTGAACGAGCGTTTCGGAGGCAGCATCCATTTCCCTGTGGGCTATGTGCTGAGGAAGGCTTCGGACGATTTTGTGTGGGTTGCATACGAGACCCAGTACACGAATCAGGGCATTTTCGTCTATAAATATCCCGCGGAGGGTGAGAATCCTTTCAGCGAGGAAAATCTGGTTGCGAAGAAGAACGAATTCCTGAAGAAATATGTCCCTGGGATGTTCGACAATACCTATATGATTACAAGCCCGCTGGTTGCGCCGGAGGTTAAATATCTGAAATACAGGGGGCTTGACTTTGCCGAGATGAGGGGCTACTGGGAGGTTTACGGCGACTATATGGGCGGTCCGTTCGTTTCCCATTCCTTCTACAGCCGCGACGGGAAGGACATCATAACCCTTGACGCTTTCGTCTATGCGCCGAAATATGACAAGAGGCACTATCTTAGACAAGTAGAGTCGTTGCTTTACTCCTTCGAGTGGGAAGAGAAGGCAGAATAACAGGCGGTCTGGTTCGTTACGCGGCTTGCTCAAATCCTCTGGGCCCCAAGGTTGCTCCGGTATTGAGCCGCGCCGCAAGCCTCGTATCCCATCCTTTTATCCCGCCTTCTCTGCCCCCGCACTTTCCCGCAGGGCGCAAATAAATAGGAAAAATATTTTTTTCTCTGAAAAATATTACCTACCTTTGCAATCCCTTTGCAAAAAGGGGTTCGGCGTTCTTTGATTTTGGGGCAATTTTTTGAAGCCCCGGTTCTTTGAAATCCGCGTGCGGTGGGTTCGTATAACGGTTAGTACTCAAGATTTTCATTCTTGCAATAGGGGTTCGATTCCCCTACCCACTACTAAAAATATAAAAAAGTAAAACAATGGCACAACACGCATCAGCAGACAAGCGCAATCGTCAAAACGAGAGGCGCCGCTTGCATAACAAGTATTATGCGAAGACAACACGCAACGCCATCCGTGCGTTGAGGGCAATGAACGTTAAGAGCGAGGCAGAGGCTTCAGCACCGAAGGTTTATGCAATGATTGACAAACTTGCAAAAATCGGGGTCATCCACGCAAACAAGGCCGCAAACCTTAAGAGCGGAATCCAGGTTTACATCAACAAACTCGCCTAACTAAAAATGATCTGGCGGAAGCTTCGGCTTCCGCTAAATTTATCGGGATGTAGCGCAGTTGGTAGCGCACTACGTTCGGGACGTAGGGGTCGTGCGTTCGAGTCGCATCATCCCGACAAGGAGATAACTGATAACAAAAAGTTATCTCCTTTTTGTTTATA
>CAYNDY010000074.1:0-1112 GCA_964396105.1 uncultured Muribaculaceae bacterium | reverse complement strand
ACAATGAAATCCAGCAAACTCCCTCTCCAGTCACTCCTTCCGATAGTCGGCCTGACCTTCGCCACCTTCATCTTCAACACCTCGGAGTTCATCCCCATAGGCCTTCTTACCGACATCGCCGCCGACTTCTCGATGACCGAAGCCCAGGCCGGAATGCTCATCTCGGTCTATGCCTGGGTGGTGATGCTGCTCTCGCTCCCGCTGATGATCCTCACTTCGAAGATGGAAATGCGCCGCCTGATGCTGCTGCTCGTGGGTTCCTTCTCGCTCTTTCAGGTGATGTCCTTTCTCTCGAGCGGCTACTGGATGCTTATGGCTTCCCGAATCGGAGTGGCTCTGAGCCACTGCGTCTTCTGGGCGATAGTCTCTCCGCTCGCCGCCAAAATCGTCGCCCCCGAGCACCGCGACAAAGCCCTCGGCCTCATCGTGACAGGCTCTTCGATTGCAATGATTCTCGGAATGCCAATCGGCCGCACAATCGGCCTTCTGATAGGCTGGAGAATGACTTTCCTCTGCATCGGAGCGTTCGCCTTCCTCACTTTCCTCTTCCTGTTCGCCTTTCTCCCCAAGGTCCCGAGCGACGGAGCCTTCCCTGTGCGCAGACTTCCGGAACTTTTTGGAAACCGCGCCCTTGACGGCCTCTTCCTTATCACTCTTCTTTACGCCGGCTCCTACTACACGGCCTACAGCTACATCGAGCCGTTTATGAAGCAGGTGGCCGGTATGAGCGACGGGGCGGTCACGGCTGCCCTGATGGTTTTCGGCGCGGCCGGTCTTTTCGGCAGCTACCTTTTCTCGAACTATTACGCCAAAAACCGGCGCCGTTTTATAATCATCATCCTCTCCGGCCTCACCCTGAGCCTCGCGATGTTCTACCCGCTGAGCTTCTGTCAGCCGCTCCTTGTCGCCCTCTGCATCCTCTGGGGCATATCCGGCACGGCCTACAACGTTTCGATGCAGTCCGAGGTCATAAACCTCACGGTCCGCACCCCCGAGGCCACATCGGTTGCGATGGCAATTTTCTCCGGCATCTTCAATATGGGCATAGGCTTCGGCTCCTACGCCGGCGGCCTCGTCTGCACCCACCTCTCAATCCGCTACATAGGCTTCGC
>CAYNDY010000073.1:3033-9041 GCA_964396105.1 uncultured Muribaculaceae bacterium | reverse complement strand
TTCTTCACTGCGGAGCCCTTTTCGATGTCAATCTTTGCGTCAGTCACGGTGGAGTGCAGAAGCACTGAGGCATCCTCGGGGAGAGAACCCACATAGTCCTCTCCTGCGACGATTTTCACGGTGAGCTTGCTCATAATGTGCTTCATCGCAAGAGTCACCGCCCCGTCGCTCCGGCTCACTCCCTCAGCCTTTGCCCAGAGGAAGTCCGACGCCTCGTATGGAGACATCTCTCCGTCCCCTGCCGCGGCGCTCTGGTCAGTTGAGACGGCGAACGGCTGCTCGCTCACATCGGAAACACTTTCGATATAGGGGTAGTAGGCATAGACATCAGCCTTGGAGTCTCCCCAGTAGAGAGTTTTCGCCGGAGTCCAGGCTGCGCCGTCGCAGGTCATCGCGAGGTTGTTAGCTCTGTTTCCCGAAATCTGAAGGGGCATCGGAGTGGAGGCATCGGCGTAGTCGGTGACATAAAGGCCCGCCTTGTCGCCTGAAGCGAAGGCATCGCCGGAGACTTTGGTCTGCCCCGGGGAGAGAAGATTGAAGCGCATCGCCTGCGTCTGAGTTTCAATCTTCGGGGTTTCCGCCTTCTCGCATGAGGAGAATATTCCCAGGGCGAGAAGAAGGAAGAGAGAGTATATCGTTGTGTTTTGTTTCATATCCATTTGTATTATATATGGTTAGACCTTGCCATTCAATATTGTTAATGTCTTGGAGTACACTGCCAAGCCACGACTACCTGCCGCTCTTTTTAAACTCAGGGCGCTCGCCCATAAACTTAGGCGGCATCTGGTAGAGATTTGCCGAGCCGAGGCCGACGGTGCCCGATGAGGCCTTTTCGCGGGTGGCCTTGGTCGTCGCCGAACCGAGAGCCTCGGTGTCCTTTGACTTGAAGTCCTCGAAGGAGAAAGTCTCGCCGGCGTAGCTCATAATCCTGCGGACTATGGACTCGCGGGAGATGGCGTTGTAGTACGGGATGTTGTTGTGCATACAGCTTGTAGGCTCGCTGCGGTAAACTCCCCTCGTGTGGAAGAACGCTCCCTCATAAACGTCCACGGTGTTGGAGTACTGCGGGTCGTAGATGAGGTGAGACCACGGAACGTCCGTCATACTTCCCGTGAGTGAGACATTGTCGTAGAAGCCGTAGGACTTCATCTGGTTGAGTTCCTTGGTGTGGTTGCAGCAAAGGCAGCCGCAGGACTGGATGAAGGCGTTGTGGTAGATGTACTCGTCGCCGAGCTTGCCGAAACCGTGTCCGCCCGCCTCGTGGTGAACAAGGCCCTGGAAGTCGTACGGAGACGGGTCGGTGCTCATAGGAACGACAGCCACAGCCGAACCGTCACCCCACATATAGGTAAGGCCGCTGTAGTCGTAGCTGTTCTCAATCATAATTATGAGTGTCCGGCTCACATCGTCGCTTATAGGGGCGAGGCAGGCGGCGGCGAATGTGGTCTCGAAGTCAGGGGAGACTCCCTCGTTGAGGGTGTACTGGCTGCCGAAACGCGCCTCGCGGATGGTGTTCACCGTGCCGATGCCGCTGTCCTCCGAAAGGCCGAAGACTCCATAGACATTGAAATAGTCCTTGTAGGTGAGGTAAGGCTCTATGTCGAAGAAATAGCCGTAGGCATCCTTCAGTGCCTGGAGGTACTTGCCCTCGCTGATGTCCTTCGCGTCGAAGCAGTCGCCGAGAAGCACGATGTTCACCCCTGAGCCTGTGCCTGCTCTCTGAAGCGTCACCACATCCCCATCGCCGTAGGTGTAGTCATACTGCTCCACGGTCATCTTGCTGCGGTAGTCCTTGCCGTCGAGAAGGAAGGCAATCTCACCCGTGCGGTTGCCGCTGCCGGCGGTGAGGGCATTGACAGTGACAGTCACCTCAGTCTTGCCGGTTCCTGAAGAAGGGCTCACCTCCAGCCAGTCGGGCTTGCTCTCCACAGACCAGTTCTCGCCGCTCGGGGCTCTGAGGACGAAGGCCTTTGAGCGCTCGGCGTTGAGAGTGCGGAAAAGGTTGCGGCTGATGGAGAACTCGCGGTGGGCTGAGAAGCGTTTGAACTCGCTCCAGTTCGTGGCGTTCTTATACTGAGTGACCGATGCTTCGGGAACTTCCACAGTGAAGTTGTCTTTGGCAACTCCGTTGAAACTGTTGGAATTGATTGTCGGCGGGTTCTTCGCCTTGCAGACAAGGGAGGTGATGCCGTAGCAGTTGTAGAAGGCCTGGCTTTCCACGACCTCGACATCCTTATGGAGGACGACTCCTTCAAGGCCGGTGCAGCCCGAGAACAAACTTGACGGGATGGCTACGATGTTGGATGGGATGGTCACCACTCCGCTGAGTCGCCAGCAGCCGGAGAATACGCTCGAGCCGAGAGAGATGAGTTCCTCCGGAAGAACGAGCGTGCCGTTGAACTGAGTGTTGGAAAAGGCTGAGTTGTCAATTGTCGTCACTCCGCTTGGAATGTGAAGTTCACCCTTGAAGTTTGTAATATAGAATGCCGAATCTCCGATCTTTGTCAGGCCCTCCGGAAGAGAAAGTGTTCCGGTGAAGCCGCTATAATAGAATGTTTGCGAATATATTTCCGTTATGCGGCTCGGGATAGAAAGGGAGCCGGTGAGACTTCGACAGTAGAAAAATGCACTTGAGCCAATGTATTCAAGATTCTCGGGCAGAACCAGATTGCCGGAGATTGCTGAAGATGAGAATGCTGAGTCTCCAATCTTTTTAAGCGACTCCGGGAAAGAAATAGTCGTCATCAGACTGGAACAACCCGAAAAGGCGGAATTGCCTATCTCTTCAAGCGTGGAAGGAAAATCCACATTAGTGATTTTTGTGCTGCCGAAGCCTGAGACATATTTCAGTCCCTCAGGGAGTAAGACTGTTCCCGTGAGGGCAGTGTTCGAGAAGGCACCATCTCCAATTCGCTCCAGTTTGTCCGGCAGGAAGCACTTAATCAATGTCTTCTTCCCGCTGAAAGCGGAAGACGGAATCTGGTATACTCCATTAATCAGGCTCTCAACCTCCTTGAGGTTAACCCTCTGAAGGGAGGTCATCTTGTCCCGCATAAAGGTGTAGTCGTCAGCGCCAAGTACACCTGTAATCTTCAGATTCTTAATCTTCGTGGCGTCCATCTCGAGGCGCTCATTGATGGTGGTCTCAAGACGGTTAGCCACGACATTGTGAATCACAACATACTCCCTCGCGTCGTCCCCGTGAGAGACATTATCCGCCTCCCAGGCAGTGATGCTCACCCCGGTGAGTTCCACCTCGTACTCGCCTGTATCGGCCTTCTTGCTCACGCTGAGGTCGAAGGTCGTAATCTTGCCCGGAAGATACTCCGTGGCCTCCTCGCGGGTGTATGTACGCGGAGAACCGTCGATGGTGATGACAAGGACTGCCTTCCCCGCCGCAACGGTCTGCGGAACAACAATGGCGCGGAACTCTCCGTTGTCATCAAGAGGCACTATGCCCTCCAGCGGAGCCTCGCCGCTCGGAGTGACTTCGCCAGTGGAGAGATTCACCGTGGACTTGCGGATTGTGTTTGTGACGAGGACTTCCTTTGAGACTGCGGCATACTCCGCAGCATCAGCCCAGCCGCTGCCCTGAGTGAAGCGCACACGCGCGGAGGACATAGCGTGGTGGAACTGCAAAGTCACCTTTGAGGCCGTCGGGGTCACATTTTCGGTCTTTGCCCAGAGGAAGTCAGAAGACTCGTATGGGGACAGGTTGCCGTCCTCGGCGTCCTTGGACTGGTCGCGGGAGACCTCCTGAGGGTAGGCCTCGATGGATGAAGGGTCGGAATATGGGTAGTAGCCGTAAAAGTCCACCCGGGTATCGTTATCCTTGTAATAGACGTCGTAGTCGGAAGTCCAGGCTCCGTCTTCGCCGAAGGAGAAACGGACATTATCGGCCTGGTTCTTTTCCAGGGCGAGCGTTCCAGGGGTATCCCCGTCGTAGTTCACGATGTAAACGCCCACCTCGTCGCCGGTGCAGAAGCCGTCGGTGGTGACTTTGGTGGCCGGCTGCTGGTCAATCTCGCCGCCGATCTGCACCTTGTATGGTGCACTCCCGCTGCCGCCCTGAGGCTGCTCGAAGGCGGGTTCATCAAGGCTGCAGGAGCTAAGTAGCGCAGCTGCTGCAAGCGTAAGGATGGTAAGTCGTCTTTTCATATAAAAAGTGTGTTATTAAATTCCGTCGTGGACATATTTTCCTTCCTCCCAGTCCACAAGCGTGGAGGAGGTGCACCAGTCGCGTGCTACATCATAGGAAATTAAAGATATCTCCGGGGAGGCATAGGGATGCCCTGCGGAGCGCTGGCTATCAGTTTTGACATTTTTCATAGTCGGGTACATTATTGCGCAACAGAACGCAAATATACCCCCCCCCATTTGAGAAAAACAAGGGTTTTGAAAAGTTTTTGACCCGAAGTGAAATTTCGGCACCTCAAAAGTTTGCGAGATTTAATGCAGATTTTTCGTTTTCTTTAATTCGTTGAAAGAAAATAATTTTATATTTGCGGCGTTCGGGTTATGAACAAGAGTCTTTCGTAATGAATAAAGTTTTGGGAGGGAATAGTATGAAACGGAAACTTGCAGTGGATATAGATGATATGCTGCTTTCTTCTTTGGAGGAAGTTGCTCATTTTCGCAAAATATCTGTTGACGAACTGGTTGAGTCTGCCATTCGCGAGTCTCTCGGTCTGACTTCTGCATCTTCCTCGCTGGAAGAACCTCCTGCCGGATATGGAAATGCCGTCGCATACAGAGAACTGAACGGCGCTCAGAAGGAGTTTCTTGAGATTCTTTCATTTGTCAGGACTCCGGAAAGTCTTACTGAACTTAACAAGGTCGTTTCTGATTATTTCGCAAAGAAAGCGGACGCTGAGATGGAGAAACTATGGGATTCCGGGGCTCTTAACTCAGAAAAAATAGAGGGATTCCGTCATCTTCACGAACGCACTCCGTATAACAGATAGTTGTGGATATAACATCCTTTCCTATGAAAATTGTATTGGATACCAACAGTTTGATTATGTCCATATCTCCGCGCAGCCCCTACAGAAAGGTGTGGGACGCGTTTATTGAAGATAAGTACACATTGTGCATATCCAACGAGATTGTGGAAGAGTATGCGGAGGTTTTGTCCAGGAATATATCCCCCACGGTGTCTGATGCAATTGTTTCTACAATCCTGACCCGTCCGAATGTGCTTGCCGTAAATAATTATTTCAGTTTCGCTCTCATTACCGAAGACCCCGATGACAATAAATTCGTTGATGCGGCAATTGCCGGCAATGCGCGTTGCATAGTTACGGAAGACCGCCATTTCAGAGTACTGAAATCAATATCCTTCCCCAAAGTCGAAGTGATGGATATCGAGTCTTTTATGAATCTTTTGTATCAAAATTAGCGGATTTACACCTTATTTATATGGACATTTCTGGAAAACTCTTCATATTCGACCTTGACGGGACGCTCATCGATTCGGTGGCGGACCTTTGCGCGGCCGGGAATCATACTCTCGCTCTCCACGGATACCCGACCCACCCGCTGGAGGCTTTTTACGGTTTTGTGGGGAACGGTATCGGGAAGTTGATGGAAAGGGCGTTGCCTCAGGGGGAGAAGGATAAGGCGGAGTCTCTTCTTCCGGACTTCCGGGCCTACTATAATCTTCATCTTGCGGACAACACCCTGCCTTATCCGGGGATTCCGGAGCTTTTGGAGTACATTCAGGGCGAGGGGGCTAAGATTGCCGTGGCCTCGAACAAATATCAGGCGGCGACCGAGACTCTCGTTGGGAAGCTTTTCCCCGGGATACACTTCTGCTCAATCCACGGGCAGAGAGAGGGCGTCGCGAGGAAACCCGACCCGGAGGTGGTCTATGAGATAGTTGCCGAGGCGGGGGCAAGACTGGAGGATGTAATCTATGTGGGAGACTCGGACGTGGATATGAAAACGGCGGCGAACGCCGGGGTGAAGGCAATCGGGGTCACCTATGGGTTCTGCCCCGCCGAAACGGT
>CAYNDY010000073.1:0-2933 GCA_964396105.1 uncultured Muribaculaceae bacterium | reverse complement strand
CGGTATTCTGACGGAGATTTCCCATATCGTGCCTTAAAGCACTTGGAGAAATAGGACGCCGTGGTGAAGCCTGCCTTGTACATCACCTCGGTGACAGAAAGTTTCCCCTCGGAAAGGAGCGCGGCTGCCTTCTGGAGGCGGATGTCGCGGATGAACTCCGTCGGGCCCAGGCCTGTGAGCTGCTTGATTTTGCGGTAGACCTGCTTGGACGGCCAGCGGGACTCTTCGCAGAGGGCGGCGGCCGAGAAATCGGGGTCTTCTATGTGGCGGTAGACTATTTCGGAAATTTCCTTCATAAATTTCGCGTCAGGGTCGGGAGCGGAGTCCTTGCCGCCTTCCTGAGGATTGCCCCCATCCGAGGAATCGCTGCCGTTCGCAGAGCCTCCGGAAGAGGAAGAGCGGCCGCCAAAAATGACGCTGAGGGTTTCACGAAATTCGCGGGCTTTGCTGACGGCGGATGTGGCTCTGTCTTCCGCCTTCGCCCTTTCTATCCTTTCCACCTTGAGTGCGTTCCAGACCTTGATGAATTTGTCCACAAAAAGAGCGAGGCCTGTCAGCAGGACTAGATATATAAGGATCGCGTGCGAAGTCGCGTACCACGGACGGAGAACCCGGATGGAAAGAGCGGCGGTCTCGGAGTCGGGAGCGCCGTCAGGGCCGAGATGATGGACCTCGAAACGGTAGCGGCCCGGCGGGACATTGAGGAAAACCGCCCTGGAGTCCGGCGAGGAAATCTGCCACTGGTCGTGGAAGCCCGCCAAGCGGTAGGCGAAACGGCCGGAAGTGAGCGGGTATTTGAGCGAAGTGAAACTCAGGGCAAAGGAGTTCTGACTGCTGGAAAGGCGGATGGACTCCGTGAGAGGGATGTCCCGGGTGAGGATTTCCCGGCCGGAGTAGGCCTTGCAAGGGGTGATGGGGACATTGTCTAGGTAGAGTTCACTAATGACGACCTTCTGCTCGTTCGCCCCAATCGGAGCGGAGTCCGTGCGGAGACTGTAGCAGCCGTTGATGGAGCCGGCGAAGAGTGTGCCTGAAGGGACGATGGAATCCCGTTTGGCGACGGTGGCGGACGAAGGGTCATCCATCACAGCGAGGGAGAAAAGCGGATTCTCGAAATTGCGGACAAGGGCCCATTCGCCGCTGGAAAGGGAGCAGCGCCAGAGTTCGGTTTCATCGGCGAGGAAAAGGTATTCCTTATAATATATAATGGACTGCGCCGAAACTGCCGAACCGCTCAAAGGAGAGAGTTCCCCGTCACTCCCAAGAAGATACACCCCTGCTTCGGTGCCTATCCAGATGCGATCTCCGTCGCCCGCGAGAGAAAGAGTCCTTGCTCCGTCGGGGACAGTAATCCTTGAAACGGAGAAATCCTTCGCGTCTATTAGGTCCACGCCCTTGTCCGTCACGGCAACAATCCTGTCCCCTGCAGAGCAGAGTTTGAAGACTATGTTTCCGGACAGTCCGTTGGCGGTGCTAAGATGCCGCTCTGCCACCAAACTACCGCCGCCCTCGGGGAGTTCGCTCTTGGGGAAGACGAAGAGTCCCCCGTCGTAGGTGCCGGTCCAGAGCCTCCCGAAGGAGTCCTCCGCGATGCAGTACATCCAGTCGGAAAGATATTCTCCGGAAGGCTCGGTGATGTCATAGTGGGAAACGCCGGAGAGCCGGACGCGGTCAAGGCCGCCGTCGGAGGCAATCCAGACCGAAGTGCCGTCAGAGTAGAGCGAGCGCACCTTGATGTGGGTGAGGCGGTTGCGTGGGGAAGAGGCGTCGGGGCGGAAAAGTTCCACATCGCCGCTTCGGGTGAGTCTTCCCAGGCCGTTCATTCCGCCGCTCCACAGCGAGCCGTCTGGGGTGCAGACGAGCGAGGAGACATCCATTCCTTCGGGGATATATTCGTCCAGGGCGATGAAAGAGTAGTCGGACTGGAGCGGGGAGATGGCCGCGCCGTGGTCGGTGCCGAGCCACAGATTGCCGTCCCGGTCGATGCAGGAGGCCCAGACTACATTGTCGGGGATGCTGCGGGAGTTGCGAAGGTCGTGACGGAAGGTTTCCAAAAGGGTGCCGTCAGCCGAAAGGGAGAGAAGGCCGTTGTCCGTGCCCGCTACAAGGCCGCCGCCGGGGAGATAGAGAAAATTCTTCACCGGAACGCCCGTCAGAAGGGGACGGAGCTCTCCGGAAGCGGTGTCAAAGAGGAAAAGTCCCTTTTCGCCGCCTATGTAGAGGCTACGGGAGAGGGGGTTGGAGTCATCCCGGGGGACTTTACTCCCGCCTGCAGAGGATGGGGATAGCTGGGCAGGAACAGCCGGGATGAGTGCGAGGACAAGATTGCCCTGGGAGCCGCCGGGAAGGTTCAGGGATATTTTTTCAACCTCCGCGCCGTCGTCCCGGACCCGGTACAGGCAGCCGTAGCTTCCAAAATAAAGGTCCTCCCCAAGAACGCAGCCTGCGGCGATATGGAGCCCGGGGGCAACGCAGACTGAAAGAGGAGCGCAGCTCTGCGCTCCGTTCCCCTGACCCGCGCCTGCCGGGAGACCCTCAGTGCCAGTTCCGCAGGCCTCCTCGCCCAGACGGAACAGTCCATCGGTGGTGCCCACCCAAAGGCTCTCACCGCTTCTGAAAACAGTCTTTATGTGCCTCCAGTCCACAAGAGGGTCCCGGACGAAGCCGCCGGCGTTGTCGTAGCGGCAGAGGCCGAGATTGGTGCCCACCCAGAGAGTGCCCTTCGGAGTGTCATAGAAAAGGACATTTATGTGTTCGTTGCAGATTGAACGCGGATTGCTTTCCTCCCAGCGGAAAGTCTGGCTGCGCACTCCGTCATAGCGGACGAGTCCGCCGTCGGTGCCGGCCCAGATGAAGCCGAGGGAGTCCTGCGCGATGGCATAGACCGCGCTCCGGGGTCTTTCCCCGACGCCCACGCTCTGGAATTTTCCGCT
>CAYNDY010000072.1:0-9118 GCA_964396105.1 uncultured Muribaculaceae bacterium | reverse complement strand
CCAGACCGAAGCCGAGTCCCTGGGTTCGATGTACGGGATAAACACTAAGTACACCGCCTTCAAATGGGGATATTCCGCAGGAGTTCTCGCCCTTCAGCCGGTCTATGCCGGAGGAAGGATTGTTTCGGGCAATCGTCTCGCCTCCCTCGGAATGGAGGCCGCTTCCCTCAAACAGGGTCTCCAGAGGAGAAAAACCCTTCAGGAAGTGGACGAACTGTGGTGGAATGTGGTTTCTCTTGAAGACAAAATCTCCACTTTAGAGCATCTGCAGGGCACTCTTGACACTCTCTACGCCAATGTTCAGAGCGCAGTATCTTCGGGCCTTGCCGCCGACACGGATGTCCTTCAGATTGAACTCAAACGCGACGAGCTCTCCGCCCTTCGCAAGAGGGCGCAGAGCGGAGTGAGACTCTCGAAGATGAACCTTCTGAACTCCATCGGTCAGCCCTACACGGTCGTCCCGGGGGCCTCAACGCCCGACCGCCCCTACATAGACTCCATCACTCTCGACTATGTCTCCTCCCTCCCGTCTTCTCCCGAGACTTACTGGAAGGACGAGGACAGCATAGTGGGCCAGATGCAGGAAAGCCAGCTTCTGGAACTCCAGGTGAAGGCAAAACAGCTTGAAAAGAGGATGACGGTGGGGGAGGCCCTCCCGCAGGTTATGGTGGGCGCATCGGCAGGCTATTCCAACCTCTACAATAAGCCCAAGACCAATGTGGTGGCACTCGCAACGGTTCAGATTCCCCTTTCTGACTGGGGCAAGACCGCCCGCAAGGCTCAGAGGATAGGCACCGAGGTGCAGAAGGCTGAAAACGAGAGGGACTATCTCTCCCGCCAGCTCCATCTCCAGGTCGGAAAGCTCTGGCTCGACCTCACTTCGTCCTACGACCAGTGGCAGCTCTCGGAGGAAAAGCTAACCAAGAGCCAGCGCCTCTACGACTCCACGCTCTCCAACTACGAAGCCGGTCTGGTCCCTCTCCAGGACCTTCTCCAGGCCGAAACCACCCTCCGCACCGACGCCTCCGCCAGGATCGACGCCCTGATTGCCTATCGGGGCGCCATCCTCGCCTACACCTCCCTCTCAGAGTCCGAGTAACCCACCGATTTTCAATCGGTGTTTTCGTGCAGGTGTTGCTTGATTTTGGCGGCTAGGGAGGGGCCTACCAGGGCGGCGACTTCCTCTTCGGGGGCGGCGGCTATGCGGGCTACCGAGCCGAAATGGAGGATCAGCCTCTGCTCGGTCTTGGGGCCTACGCCGGGGATTTCGCCGAGGGCGGACTCGATTTGGGACTTGCTGCGGAGGTTGCGGTGGAACGTGATGCCGAAACGGTGGGCTTCGTCGCGGATTTGGCGGAGTACTTTGGAGGCTTGGGAGTTCATATCCAGGAAAAGCGGGTAGGGGTCTCCGACCCGGATGACCTCCTCCAGGCGCTTTGCAAGGCCGATTACCGTCAGCTTGTCAGTGAGGCCGAGTTCGTAGAGAGCTTCGTAGGCGAAAGAAAGCTGACCCTTGCCGCCGTCGATTACCACCAGCTGCGGAAGGTCGTCCGGAGCCTCGGCGAGCATCCTGGAGTAGCGACGGTTCACCACCTCCTTCATTGAGGCGTAGTCGTTCGCGCCCACGACCGTCTTTATCTTGAAATGCCTGTAATCCTTCTTTGAGGGCTGCGCATCGCGAAAAACCGTGCAGGAGGCAACCGGATTCGTTCCCTGGATGTTCGAGTTGTCGAAGCACTCGATGTGGCGCGGCAGCTCCTTCATCCCCAGGGCGTCCCTGAGCTCCTCCATCACCTTCATCCTGTAGTTGTCCGGGTCCGTGTGCTCCCGCTGCTTGAGGGCGTTGAAGCGCATCTCGCGGGCGTTTTTGGCGCTCAGCTCCAGAAGCGCGAGCTTGTCACCCCTTACCGGGATCTTGAACTCCACCCCCTCTATTTCCACATCCGGCAGGAACGGCACGATGACTTCCTTTGAAAGCGCGCCGAACTTCGATTCAATCTCGCCGATGAACGTCCCGAGCACTGTCTCCTGAGGCTCCTCAATGTTCAGTTTGAAACCGAGATTGAGCGACTGGATGACTGAACCGTCAGCGATGCGGAGGAAATTTCCGAAAGCTTCGCCCGGGTCCAGGACGAGTGAGAAAACGTCGTAGCTTCCCTGCGACGCGCTCTGAATCAGCGACTTGCCGTAGTGCTTGTCCAGCGCCTGCATCTTGTCCTTGTACTCCTGCGCCGCCTCGAAGTTCATCCCATCGGCAGCCTCCATCATAAGGGCCTTGTATTTCTGGATAATCTCGCGGCCGCCGCCCTTGAGCATCTTGGCGATTTCCTCGATGTTGGCGTTGTATTCTTCGACCGAAATCCCCCCGCAGCAGCACCCCCGGCAGCGGTGGATGTGATAGTTGAGGCACGGACGCACTTTTCCCCGCAGGACAGTCTCGGAAGTGATTTTGTTGTTGCAAGTGCGAAGCGGATAGACCGTGTGGAAAAGGTCCACGAGGACCCTCGCGTGCTGGACATTGGAATAGGGCCCGAAATAGCGGGAGCCGTCCTTCACGACGCGGCGGGTGAGGAAAACCCGTGGGAACTCGCCCGCGCTGATGCAGATCCAGGGATAGGTCTTGGAATCCTTCAGCAGGATGTTGTATTTGGGCTTATACTGCTTTATGAGGTTGTTCTCCAGCAGAAGGGCGTCGGCCTCGCTCTCCACGACGGAGTACTGCGCATCGGCAATGTGGGAGACCATAATCGCGGTCTTTCGCGTGAGCCTCTCGGGCGGAACGAAATACTGCGCCACCCTTTTGTGGAGGTCCTTGGCCTTGCCCACATAGATGACCGTCCCCTCCGAGTCGTAGTAGCGATAGACGCCCGGCTGGTGCGGAAAGAGCGATATTTTTTCCCTGACGGTCATATTTTCATATTTTAGGAGAGGAGCGTAACGCAGTAATTCGCCCCTTTAGGACAGTCGTCTCCGCCAGGAAAGGAGTCCGTTTACAGCATTCGCCAGATAGAAGCAGTACATAATCAGCGTCGGCACCGCGTGCGCCGTTCCCCCGGCTGCAAAAACCGCCCACATAATCACCGTGAACACGTCGAACACAATCCAGAGATACCACTGCTCGATGAATGCGAAAGTCATAAGCGCTTGGGCCGCAATGCAGAGAATGGCCGTAAGAGAGTCTATCCACGGCTGCGCGTCTCCAAAATGCCGGAGAATCAGCGCAAGAGCGACCGTCACAAGAGCAACCGCCCCCGCTCCGAGAAGCCTCGCCTTTGTGCTCAGCCTTCTTGAAGAAACCGCCTCGCTCTCACCCTTTCCGGTCCCGGCTCCGCGTTTTCTCCACTGCCACCACCCGATGAACTGCATCGGAAAGTAGTAGAGAGCGTTCACGGCCGCGTTCCCGTAGGCCGTGCTGTTCCAGGCAATGTAGGCGTAGAGGCTCACCTGCACCGCTCCGAACACATAGTTCCAGATGCTTCCCTTTGCGGCGAGCACCACGCAGAGAATCCCCGACACGGCCGCGATGAACCCCAGGGCGTCAAACCCCTCGGCAGCGGCTCTCCATCCTTCGGCGCCTCCGAGGGAGAAGACCGGGGAAAGAGCGTAGGCCACATTGCACAGCACCACGCCCCCTATCATCGTCCAGTCAAACGGCGAGAATATGCGAGAATTTTTCCCCATCGCTCCTTACTCAGCTCCGAGTTTTTCCTGAAGGGCCTTGAAGCCTGCGGTCACCTTTTCGGAGAGCGCAGTGTCCTTGTTGTCATCCGCAATGTCTTGAACCATATACAGATACTGCCTTGCCCTGTCGAAGTCCTCCTTCGCGAACGAGTAGAAATCCATATAGAAATTCAGCGACTGAAGCATCTTGTCGGTAAAGCGTGAGGCAAGATCCGATGCCTTCTCTCTCTGCCCGAGGATGTAGTAGAGGTTCACCATATCCAGCACCATCAGTTCGTTGGAATACCCGAGGTAGGATATGTCCAGCGGATAGTTGCACTCCGGAACGCATTCAACGCACTTGTCCAGCATCTCCAGAGCCCTGTCCGGGTGGCCGGCCTTCACCATCTCCTTCGCCACGTTCACGAACAGCCCCCTCTGGGAGAGCACGCCGCAGAATGTGTAAAGGTGCTGATTGTCAGCGTAGTAGTCCGTCCTTTTGAGGGCGTCCCACTTGAATGTATCGGTCATAAGAGAGTAGAGCCTGTCAGGGTCGGTGAATCCCACCTCTGAAATCCTCTGACGGTTCTTAATCGGAACGAACTTGTAGGAGAATCCGTCATATTCGAGATATTCCTTGATTCCCATATTGAGGTCCCCGCCCATATTCAGAAGGTGTATCGGCCTGTCCCACTTGTAGTTGGAGAGCAGGTCGAGCATAAAGAGTTCAGGTTTGCTTATGTAGTCCTTTCCCTTCGAGATGGTGAGAACTATATAGTCAGGAATCTGGTTTTCATATTTCTTGTCAAGGATTCCGTATTTAATCACATTCTCCTTGTCCACAGGCACAATCATCTTCCTTGAGCAGATGTAGTCCACCATTCTTCCGGATGAAAGCGGAACTTTTGCGTCCGGATGGCGGAACACCCTCATAACGTCGGAAAGAAGCAGGGTGGTGTCGCGGGTGTCGTAGATGTGCACGAAATCGTTGGTGCCGTAGAGGTATTGTCTCGGCCCGACCTTCAGATCCAGCGGCGCGGACTTGTTGCAGGCCCATTTCATCTGGTCTATGTGCCAGTCGGTTCCGAGAAGAGAAGTGTTCACGATTCTCACGTCAGGCCTGCACTCCTCCACCTCCTGGGCATACCACAGAGGGAAGGTGTCGTTGTCGCCGTGGGTGATGAGAATGCCGTTCTCCCCGCAGGAGTTGAGGTAGTTGTAGGCCATCTCCACAGCCGTGCGGCGGTTGCTGCGGTCGTGGTCGTCCCAGTTTTCCTCAGCCATAAGCGCAGGCACTCCGAGGAAAAGAACGCTCACAACTGACGCAACGGCAATCTTCCCCTTTTCGCCCCCGACTTTCTTCCTGTCAAGCAGTTCTGCAATCCAGGAGTAAACCGCCACGACGGCGAATCCGATCCAGATTGCAAAGGCGTAGAAGGAGCCCGCGTATGCGTAGTCCCTCTCGCGCACCTGGTACGGCGGCTGGTTGAGGTAGAGCACGATGGCGATTCCCGTCATAAAGAAAAGAAGGAATGTGAGCCAGCAGCCCCTCTTGTCGCGCGCGAACTGGAAGAAAAGCCCAAGAAGGCCCAGAATGAGAGGGAGAAGATAATAATGGTTCTTGCCCTTGTTGTCCTTCAGATAATCCGGAGCCTCGCTCTGGTCCCCGAGTCTGAGAGTGTCCAGAGGCTTGATTCCGCTCTCCCAGTTGCCTTTGAAGATGTCTCCGGGCGAAGGGGAGTGGATGTCGTTCTGCCTTCCTGCGAAGTTCCACATAAAATATCTCCAGTACATCCAGTTCAGCTGGTAGTCGAAGAAGAAATTGAGGTTCTCGCCGAAGGTAGGCTTGCGGTAGTGGCCGCCCTTCTTGCCCCCGTTTTTCATATATGAGGCATAGAACTTCTGGTAGGAGTCGTCCCCGTTTCCGGAGCTCCACATCCTCGGGAAGAACATCTTGTCGCCGCTCTCATAGACGATTTTGCCGAATGAAGGCGCCTTGATGTATTTCCCGTCGAGCGGTGCCCAGTAGTAGTCCGGGTCGATGTGGTAGTCGGAGTCGAAATACTGTCCGTAAATCAGCGGGGTGCTTCCGTACTGCTCACGGCTGAGGTAGCGGCAGAGGGTGAAAGGATTATCGGGCTGGTACTCGTTGGTCGGGGTGTGCGCGCAGGAGCGGATAATCACAACCGAGAAAATGGAAAAGCCCACAACTATCGTCGTAAAGCACAGCAGAACGGTGTTCCAGAAGGCTTTCTGCTTTTTCATCGTCCAGAAAAGTCCCCAGAAGCACAGCGCGAAAAGCAGCACCATAAAGAAGGCCGCTCCCGTGTTGTACGGAAGACCGAACCAGTTGACGGCCGCAAGGTCGAAGTAGGCCGCAGTCTTCGGGACATACGGGATTATGACAAACAGAATCAGCGCGAGCACAACGCAGGAAAGGGCGAAAATGCCGCAGAGCTGCCAGAAGGTGTAACCCTTGTCCTCTCTCTTTCTGTAATAGTAAAGGAATACAAGGCAGGGAATCGTCAGCAGGTTAAGAAGATGCACGCCAATTGAAAGACCCATCAGGAAGCAGATGAGGACAATCCATCGGTTCGCATACGGCTCGTCCGCCTGCTCGTACCACTTGGTCATCATCCAGAAGACGAGCGCGGTGAAAAGCGAGGACATCGCATAGACCTCACCCTCGACGGCCGAGAACCAGAATGTGTCGCTGAAGCAGTATGCGAGGGCTCCGACGGCGCCGCTCCCGTAGATGGCGATGGCCTGGGCGAGGGAATATTTCCCGTCCTCACCGGGTTTTACGACCCTTTTTACGAGGAAAACTATGGTGAGATAGAGGAAAAATATCGTAAGCGCTGAGCACAGGGCGCTCATCGAGTTCACTGCGACGGCTGCGTGCATATTGTCGGTGAACATTGTGAAGAAGCGTGCAATCAGCTGAAACACAGGGTTTCCGGGCGGGTGGCCGACTTCGAGTTTGTAGGATGAGGCGATGAACTCTCCGCAGTCCCAGAAGGAGGCGGTGGGCTCGATTGTGCTGAGGTATGTGATGGCGGCGACTACAAAAACCACCGCTCCGCTCACATAATTCCAGAGATTGAATTTCTTATTGTCCATTTTCTGTTGTTTGCAGATTCACTGTCTACTGATTTCCGGTAAATTGTTTTGCCGAATAACCTGCAAATATACGAATTGATTGCCTATATTTGCAAAATAAAACCGCCTAAATGCGCCAAGTGGCCTCCCGGGACGGTTTCAAACCGACATCGCTATGGACAACGACTGGAAAAGCAGACTCGGGGTGGTGTATTCCACGAACCCCGACTTTCAATATCAGAGTGAGACCGCGGAGGAGCCTCAGACGCTTGAGCCCTCCCGGCAGAAGCTCATCGTGGGAATTGACCGCAAGGCCCGCGCAGGCAAGCAGGTGACCCTTGTGAGCGGATTTGTGGGCAGGGACGAGGACCTCAAGGAGCTCGGGAAGATGCTGAAAGTGCGGTGCGGCGTCGGCGGCACGGCGAAGGACGGGGAGATTGTCATCCAGGGCGATTTCCGCGACCGGGTTGTGGAGCTGCTGAAATCCGCCGGCTACATCCTTGCCAAAAGGGGAAATTAATCCCCCCCCTACACATTGTGAAAATAATGTAAATTAATTTTATTGATGAGCGCTCAGGAAATAACACTTACGGTTGCGACGGGACTTTCCCTTCTGATGCTGCTCCCCGTGCTGGGGCAGTATGTGGAACTGTTCCCATCGGTGTGGAGCTCGATGTTCCGCACCTCGGTCTGCATCCGTCTGGAGGACAATAAGAAGATTCAGCGCCGCCGCGACCGGGTCTTCCTTCTGAGCATTTTCCCCTACTGCGCCCTCATCTGGCAGAGCGGAGTCTTCTCCCCGAGGTGGATGAGAGGGGTGGGAGCGCCGTGGGACCTTCTGATAATCGTCGGGGTTGTCGCGCTTTACTGCCTCCTTCGCCTCGCCCTTGAACGGCTCATCCCGCACAGAAAGCTCTCCACAAAGGTTTACGAAGCTTCGGTCGGATGCCAGAGGAGTTTTCTTCTTGTCTATGATTTTTTCCTTCTGGTAACCCTCTCCGTTCTCAGCCTCTGCGACGCCTCGCTTCTTGCCCGCCAGATGGTAATTCTCTGTCTTACAGCAGTCTTTTACGCCCTTTTTCTTGTCCGTAGATTTCAAATTTTTGCCTCCAATTGCAATTTTTTGACGGCAATTTTGTACCTTTGCGCCCTCGAATTGCCCCCGACAGCATTATTAGTGGTCCCGGGTTTTTGAAGTTAGTAGTAATTTAATAGCTATTTTATTGGAATAGCGATAGTTATGGGCGTAAAAAATATACTCATATCACAAAAGCAGCCGCAGACGGCTTCTCCATACGACACCCTCGCTGAAAAGTACGGGGTCAAATTTGATTATCTTCCCTTCTTCAAGATGGAGCCGCTCACATCCCGTGAGTTCAGGGCTCAGAAAATAAACATCTCCGAATACACCGCCATCGTGTTCTCGGCAAAAACGACCATCGACGCGTTTTTCCAGCTCAGCGAGGAACTCAGGGTGAAGATTCCGGAGACTATGAAGTATTTCTGCACCACGGAAATGGTGGCGAACTACCTTCAGAAGCACATCGTCTACCGCAAGAGGAAGATTTTCTTCGGCGACGGCACTCCGCAGTCCGTTCTGGGGCTTATCGGGCCTAAGCACAAAGGGGAGAAGTTTCTCGTAACAACCAGTGACTCAGCCTCAAAGGCCACCATCGTGAAGCTTTTCGAGGAGAGCGCCTTCGATTTCACCCCGGCAGTTTTCGTGAAGAGCGTCCCTCAGGACCTCTCCGCGCTGGACCTCCACTCCTACGACGCTGTGACCGTTCTGAACGCCGCCGACGTGAAGGCGCTTTTCGCCAATTTCCCGGAGTTCAAGCAGGAAGACCTGAAGTTCATCACCTACGGAAATTCCACTCTCCGCGCCCTCAACGAGGCGGGGCTCGAAGCCGCAGTTTCCGCGCCGACTCCCGAAATCCCGTCCGCAGCAAAGGCTGTCGAGACTTTCATTCTCAGCCAAAAATAATCTTCTATGGACGCTGCCCCACAGACTTTCTCCAAAAGCGAGAGAATTTGTGGCGAGAAGTCAGTTTCCACCCTTCTTGCCAAGGGCCGCTATGGAGTGGAGGGCGTTCTGCGCTATTGTTTTGTCAGAAACAGCGTGGGGCATCCCCGTCTTATGGTCTCCGTGCCGAAAAAGATGTTCAAGAGGGCAGTTAAGCGTAATCTTCTCAAGCGCCGCCTTCGCGAAGCCTTCCGCCACCAGAAGGGAAGCCTTGAGGGAGCGGGGGTGGATATACTTCTTATATATAGCTGCAAGGAGATTGTCCCCTGCGAGAGCATCTATGCCCTTGTGGAGACCATCCTTGGCAAGGTGCGGAGGTCTATGGCGGCTTCGGCT
>CAYNDY010000071.1:0-9164 GCA_964396105.1 uncultured Muribaculaceae bacterium | reverse complement strand
AAGCGCCACCGCCATAAAAAGCAGGGCGAAAGCGAAAACAGGGTAGATCTTTCCTATGATTTTGTCCACAGGAAGCAGCGTCGCGAGAAGGTAGTAGAGGAAAACCACTCCGACCCAAATCATAACCGCCACATTGGAGCCGTCTCCGGCGATGTCTCCGAGAATGAGCGCAGGGCTGAAAACGAAAACGGCGCCCACCAGAAGAAGCACAATGATGGAGAATGCGAGAATGAATTTCTTTGCTCCGCCTCCGAGGTAGGTCCCCACGAGGTCCGGAAGCCCCGCTCCTCCGTTTCGGATGGAGAGCATACCGGTGAAAAAGTCGTGGACCGCTCCGGCAAAAATGCAGCCCAGAACTATCCATAGATAGGATGAAGGGCCGAATTTAGCTCCCATAATGGCTCCGAAGATAGGGCCTGTCCCCGCGATGTTAAGGAACTGGATCATATAGACTTTCCAGGCCGGCATAGGAACATAGTCCACTCCGTCCGCCTGAGTGAGAGCCGGAGTCTTTCTCGAAGGGTCGATTCCGAAGACCTTCTCCACGAATTTGCCGTAGATGAAGTAGCCCAAAATGAGGGCTGCAAGACTTATAAGAAACGAAATCATATTTTAGTGTAAAATGGGGTGCAAATCTATTTTTAGTGTAAAATGGGTGCAAATCTACAAAAACTTTACTGACTCAGGACTTATTTCCCGGATTTTCCGAGCGCCGACAGCTTCTTGCGGACGGGCTTGTCGTAAAGCGCCGTGCAGAGATAGCCTAGGGCAAGGCTCACGGCGACGGCAAGAAGCGCCACTGGCCAAGTATCACTGAACGAAGTGATTCCCATCTTGCCGCAGCGGATGAGGTAGGCATAGAAAAGATACATAACCGGGTAGTGGGTCATATAGAGAGGGTAGGAGAGGTCTCCCAGAAAGCGGCATAGCCTCTCGGTCCTTCCGTCCACGTGCCCTGAGGCCCCAATCCAGAGGAGGGTCGGGAAAACAAAGAATTTGCAGACGAGCTCATACAGACCGTTAAGGCTGAAGCCTCCGACTTTCGGGATGTAAGGAACTATGAAAAGGGAGAGCAGCACCAGGGAGCAGAGCGCGAAAGAATACCGGACCCTGACAGGGCGGAATTTTCGGCTTATGAGCATTCCGAGAGTGAACGGAAACAGCATCCTGAGCAGTCCGCCGCCAAAATTAGGCCAGTCCAGGGTCCATCCCAGGCCAAACGCGTCTCCTCCGCCAACGTCCGCGAGAGTGCAGCCGGCAAGCCCCGCTCCGAGAATCACCGTGAGCACCGCCAGGGCGCGGGTGGAGAGCCTCCGGATGAAAAGAGCATAGAGAATGTTGCCTATATATTCAAAGAAAAGGCTCCACGACGGGCCGTTAAGTGGGAACATTTCCCCGTTTCCGCGCACTTCGTAGGAGCATCCGGGAACAGCGGGAATCATAAACATCGCCATCAGCAGAGAGAGCATAACCGCCGAAATCGCAACGTGGGTTCCGTCCCACTGAAGGCAGCCTCCGAGGATAAAACTTGTGGCTCCCACAAGGGCTCCGAGAATTACCATAGGATGGAGGCGGATGAGCCTGCGGCGGAAAAATTCCTTCAGCGTAAATCCCTTTTTCCAGCGGTCATCGTAGGCGTAGCCCAGCACGAAGCCCGAGAGGATGAAAAAGAAGTCCACAGCTAGGTAGCCGTGGTTTATTCCCTCGATGATGGGGGTGCCGTAGGCAAAGGAGTAGCCCTCGGCGATGTGGTAGAAAAGGACGAGAAGCGCCGCAACTCCCCTCAGCCCGTCAAGAATTTCATAATGCGGTTTGCTGTCCGAAAATGCCATAAACTGTGTAATCTATTGTGTGTAAATTATTTATTCTCCCAGAAGAATCCGTCGGCGAAGCCGGGTAGTGGGGTAGGAATCGCTGCGGATGACTTCCTTGTCGCTCTCGGGCAGTTCCTCAATCTGCTCGTCACTCTCGCGGCAGACGCTTTTATATTCAATCCAGTCCACAGGGACCTGATGGAAATTCCCGTCTCCGCCCCAGACGCTGATGTAGTCGGTGTGCTGAGTGCCTTTGAAGCCGTGTGCGCTGACCCTGATGGTCTTTTTGCCGTCTTTGCCGCCGCTGACAAGCGAAGTTTTCAGGATGTTCTCCGTGATGCAGGAAGGGTGGGCGTAGCGCTTTTCGCCCCTGTAGTTCGCGATGGCTTCCCACTCCCAGAAGGATGAGTCGCGGATGAGGTCCTCGCCGTAAATTTCCTTGCGGGTGCGGGTCTGCTGATAAAGCGGGATGGAGAGAAGGGGAGCGAATGCGAAATAAATAGCCTTGAAATAGGCTTCGTTTTCGCTGACAAAGCGTTTTTTTATGTCCCGAAGGCGATATCCCTTCCACCTTTCGGGGTCGGTGTCAAGGCTGAAGCCGCGAAGATGCTCGGGGAAAACCACATTTATCATCCGTGATTTCGCCATCGAAAAATCGTCTCCGTAGCCAACCGTCCTGTCTTTCATCAGCTCCAGAAGCGCCCTTTGGGCGAGGGGAGTGAAGAGGAGACGGTATTCCACCTCGTTGTCGCGGTCGGTCGTTGAAAACAGCACCTCGAACTCCTCGTTGGTCATAAGTGTGTAATCGCTGTTGTCGTCAAGTTTGCGGCTGAATTTCTGCAGGCGGCGAAGTTTTCTCTTCCGCCCCAGTTTGCTTCCCTCGTCAGAAAGGCCCTCCGGGCTGCGCGTGAAGCTAAGATTCGGGGCCGCCTCGTTGGCGTACATCAAAAAGGTCTTATTCCCGAACTCCGGGCAGGGCTTTTCTACGTTGGCGTAGAGAGTCTGGGAACGGGTTACCGTGTGCCACTGTCCGTTGGTGTCCCTCTCCCTTTCGGTCCAGTAGATGGTTTTGCTTCCGGTGTAAACCTTTGTGCCCCACTCGAATTTTCGGAGCGTAGCGATGACGAAAGGATTGCCCTTGATCTCGCCGCTGTGGGCGAAAAGCACGGAGGAATCCTCGTTCAGACCGCCTCCGTAGCCGAATTCGGTGCTTATCTGCTGAAGCCGGGCCGCATTGAAATAGGGGTCGAACTTAATGGAGGGGACGGTCTTGGTGATGAGCTTCGTGGGGATGTCCCAGCTGAAAAGGGCATTGAGCGGAGCCATCTGCCTGAAGGCTTCGCGAAGCAGCTCCCGCCGTTTTTCTCGAATCTTCTCCACTTCAGCCTTCATCTCCTCAATCCTGCGCTTAAAGAGCGTGAGGGTAAGCATAAAACCTGTGGCCCCGATGACGCAAAGTCCGATTACAATGACAAGGGTCCAGGTTTCGTCGTCAAGTCCCCACCCGGAAAGAAGCTCCGCGAACTCGGTGTAAAAGACCACCGGCAGAAAGAGCGCAAGGCTTCCGATGATGCAGAGGGCGAAGAGGAACCACATCGTTGAAATCCTGCTTTCGCTGTCGGCGATTTTTCTGTCTGCAGTGTCAATCTCCCCGCAGGTCCTTGCGTTTGCAGCCTCGTCCACCCCGGAGCGCTTCAGAATGGAGTCAAAAGCCTCCTCCGCATTCCGGGCAAAGGCAGCCCGAAATTCGTCACGGTATTGCTGAAGCGGTTCGTGGATGTCGCTCATCGTTATAAAAGTGGTAACAGTAATGAGTATGAGGTGTATAGAGGTCGATTAAAAGAAAACCTGACGGGCTTTCTCTTTAGTCTCGGCTGACGCTGTGAACGGAATGCGGGTAGTGTAACCCTCCTTGGCGGCCACAATCATCTTTGCAGGCCAGTCAAAAATGTCCCTGTTCCACTGATAGACTGTGTCGTTGTAGAGCGAACGGGCAGCGGTGATTTCCTTCTGAAGATAGGAGTTCTGCTGCATTGCGTCGGCGATTGCGGCGTGAGCCTTCAGCTCAGGATAGGCTTCCACCTGCGGGAAAAGGCGTGTGAAGGCCTTGTCCAGGTCGGCTGCAACGGTGTTGCGGTCAGCGTCCGGACTTATTCCGCCGCGATAGGCCGCGATGGTCTTCTGAACGTCCTTGTCCAGGTCAATGGCCTTTTCAAGCAGCGGAGCCACATTCTGGAGAATCTGCACCCTCTGCTCGAGGTAGTTGTCGATGGTGGAGGCGTCGGCCTGAATCTTCTGCTGAAGCTGCTGGAGATAGTTTTTCGCCTTCACTTTCACAAGGAGGAAAATCACTCCGGGGATGATGCCGCAGATCCAGAGGAAAATCTCGAAAATCACGGAACCTGCCCCGGTCTTGACCGGAATCTGTTTTTCAATCACATTGATGTCCCGGCCTTCAGGGTTGGTCACGGGGTTCATTTCGTCAAGTTCATTTGCCATAATGCGTGTATGTTTTAATGTTTATATTCAATGGTTTCAGACCTATGTACGCAGAGGAGTCCTTTCGCACCCGCGCATAATCTTACAAATATAACGAAAATTTTGATAAGTCAGGGAGAAGCCGTACTTTTGCGCGCCCAAAAGTGCGGCAGAAATAAGATCTTTGCGGCTTTGGCAAAGATTTTTGAGGATAGATTTCTTTTTGAAGAGGGAGTGTACCGGGGTACACGACTGATGAAAAAAGGAATATGGACCAAAAAGATTGACAAAGAATGAACTGGAGAAGGATAGTAATTACAATAGCTCAGATTGCGGCGGTGACCGTCATCTCGCTGCTTTTTTCCAAAACGACTATATATGAACTGACCTCAATCCCGGCGATGAACAGCTCGATGTCGGGGATGGACTTCAAGATGTCGGATGTATATAATTCCGTCGTGAACCAGACCTCTGAGACCCTGAGGAGCAAGAATGTAGCGATTGTGAACATCGACGACTGCTCCCGGGAGGAAGTCGCCGAGGTAATCCGCCTTCTGGACTCATTCTCTCCTGCGGCAGTGGGGCTGGATGAAATCTATCCCAAGGAGAAAAAGCACGACGCCGAGCTCATTTCCGCCCTCCGTTCCTGCCGTAACATGGTTCTGCCTCAGCGCATCCTGGGCTATAAAAACCGCCCGGACTACGTCCACGAGGACAAATCCTACTTCTACGACGACTCGTTCGCCCACTACGGAATCCTGAACCTTGAAACCGCCGACCTCGACTGCCCGGTGAGGCGTTTCCGCCCGGTGTATACCCTCCAGGACTCAACCGAGGTCTACGGAATGGCTACGGAACTCGTCAGGATTGCAAGCCCTGAGGCCTTCGATAACCTTATGAAAAAGGTCAGAAGCGGGGACGACACGCTTTTGGTAAGTTACCCCAATGTCTATTTTGAGACCGTCACCGGAGAGGAACTTCTGCATAAAAGGGACTCCATCGAGAAGAACTTCAGGGGAGCGGAACTCAGCGCCGCCCGGGACTCTCTTGCAGCGCCGTTTGCAGGCAAAATCGTGCTTGTGGGCGAGCTCAACGACGGACACGACTTCCACCTCACCCCGATTGACATAACGATGCCGGGCGTGAAAATCCAAGCCTACACCGTCGAAACCATCCTCAGCGAGAAATTCCTCCGCGAGGCTACTGAGGAGCAGAACTGGAAGATTGCGATTGTGATCTGCATAATTTTCCTTACCCTTAACTTTATAAGTGTCAACCACTTCCCGAATGTGGGCAAGGTCCTTCTGCGCCTTCTTCAGATCGGCTGCCTGTTCCAGTGCTACATAATCGGCAGCATAATCTACTACTACAACGGGCTCTATGTGGACTTTATGCCGACCTTCACTATGATTGCCCTCGGATTCTTCTCCTACGACATCTGGGTGGGCGCCGTCGGCATCGTGCGTGGCATCATCAATTGGTTCAAGGGCCGTAAGGCGAGGAGAGAAAAGCGCCGCGCGAAGTTTCTTTCCAAGCAGCGCCGTCTCAAGGAGAAGTGGGAAGCTCAAGAGCTGAAGAGAAGAGAACGCAAGAAATAGATTCCCCCTTTGGCATATATTTCGCTGTAATAGGGGGATTTTGCGCAAAATTTTGCCGCAATTCAGTAGAAAGTTAGTTTAGTGTTTTAATTATAAAGATGAAAGAAATCTATGTCGCACCGGCCTTTGAGGTTTGGTGTGCCCTCGCTGAAGAGGGATTTGCCGTTTCGTTCGAGGGAGCGAGCAACCAGAATTACAATTATCAGAAATATCAGTGGTCATCAGAAGAATAATGAAAAAGACATTCTATTTTGCCACTGCGGCTGCAGCAGCCCTTCTGGCAGTTTCTTTTGCGAGCGTTTCCTGCTCAAAGGAAAATCTTGAAAACTCCGATTCAGAGAAAACCGCCCCGTCCGGGGATATGCTGACCTTCTCCGCCAGCTTCGTCCCGCCAACTAGAGCCTCGATTACCGTTTATGATGAGGTGAATCTTGCCAAAGTCAAGTTCACGGCGGGAGACAAAATTACTATAGATTGCGGGAAAAGTTGGGCAACGAACGATGGTGGAGATTATAAAATTGAACGTCACGAAACCGATTTGACGGCGGATAATATAAACGACGACGGCTCCGCTACATTCTCAATCCAGTCTCCGGACAGTATGTTCGAAACCTTTGATTTCTTCGCTTCTGACCGGTCAAATGACATTCTTGCCTCACATGGTATAATAAACAATTCGCTTTTCGTTCAGATACGCTCCGATGCTTTCAACAGCATCGCTGCAGGAAGGGTTCCTCATCTGGCCATCGCCGAATGCGCATCAACTGACAGGACCATTTCCTTCAAGAATGTCCTCACCCTCATCCGCTACACCGTCACGGATGAAAATGTCAAATATGTCGAGTTCTCCGGCAACGACAACGAAGGCATAATCGGGCTGCTGCAAGTATATTTCGGTAACAAGTCGGTCAAACTTGCCGGCGGACAGGAAACCGCCCGCTCCTATGTCAGCGCACCCGGAGAGCCTGCCTACATAGCCCTCGCTCCGGGACTTACCCTAAGCAAAGGATTCACCCTGAGAGCTTTCGACAAGGACGGCAAGACTCTTTTTGTCTGCCGCAGCGAGGATGAGTTCAAGACCGAGCAGAATCTCATTTTGGATTTTGGCACTCTGGATGACCACAAGGGCAAACTCTACGACTGGTGGCAGGCCGGCGGAGACATCGAGATTAACGGCCAGGTCTACAACAAGTCAAAATACGGCGAAGGCACACTCGTGAAAAAAGGCGCTGCGGTTTCCGCTCAGGAGGGAGTGTTCTTCCTTAACAACGGCGCCTCCATCTCCAGCTCGGCTCTCGGGGTAAAAGGCACCGCCGTTTTCATCGGCAACAGCATTGACGGCTCACGCACAAAGGTTTCCGTCAGCGAGACCTGCCCGTTATATGGAGTCACAAAGGCAGTCTTCAAAAATCTTGAGATTGAAACCCCATCCTCCGCTGCAGCTTTTTCTCTTAGCGGCCAGGTGGACACCCTCCTTTTCGAAGGCTGCAAAATAGACCAGAAAAATGTCCTCTGGGATATGTCAGGCAAATACACCGTCGAGCATTTCACTCTGAAAGACAGCGAGATAGTTCTTGACTCTTCACTCTCCGATGATAACGCCGCCCTCATCACAAGCGGCAGCGCAACTGACGAGGCTACGCGCCTAAAGAACTACACCTTCTCGAACAACATTTTCTACGCCCCGAGCGCAAGAGAATATCATTTAATCAAGTCTGACGGCGCCGGGAGCGGTCTGACTATCGACAAACTCACTCTTGACAACAACTCGTTCTACAACCTCTATTCGGGCAAATACGGCGACGCCTCTCCAAAGGCATTCGTTATGCTCGGCGTGCTCTACTCTTCAGTCTCATTGAACTCCAATCTGGTTTACACGGGCTATGCGGTGAAAACGACCGATGTCCTTAACGATGACATCCCGACGGCATATCTTGTCGGATTCTACCTTGACTCCAATGCTGGATTGAAGCTCTCCGCCGGCACCTCATCCACCTGGTACGGCACCCTGGAGACACTTGGCGGCGCAGGATTCCATCCGAGCGCAACCGACAGCTCCGAGTGGGTTTATGTGCGCACGAATATGACCTCCCTCACCGAGGACCCTTATTCAGCGATTGACCCGGCGACCGCGACATATACTCTGAAAGCAGACTACACCGGTTTTGGAGCGACAAGATAAAACAAGTATATTTGCCAAAAATATCCTGCTTATGAAAAAGAATTTTTTGAAAATCGGTGCGGCGGGACTCCTCGCACTGAGCCTTGCTTCCGGAGTGTTCTCCTCCTGCAAAAAGGACAATCAGACCACAGGGGAGAGCGAAGCGGTGATTGAGCAGAACGAGGCTCTTCCCACCGCCGACCAGCTTTCTGTCAAGTCCTCCGCAAAGGCAGTTGTGCTCGGAAGCGACCGCTCGGAGTTCAACGCATCCATTATAAACCGTTTCAGCAACAAGGTGGACGCCATCTGCTCCGATGCGAGCGCATTTGTGTTCACAAGCGGCTACGCGATGAATTTCACTCAGAACGATGTCACGGCAATGCTGGAGGCATACGTTGACGGGGCGAGCTTCATCTTCCTCGACCCTTCGTTCGGGGATATGGCCCAGCTTAAAACAATGATTTCCAGCGCTATTTCTTCGCTTCTTGCCTCCGACGCTGACTTTGACACTGATGCTGCATCCCATTTCTACGAGATGATGGACAGGGTCAGGGAGATGTCCGCACTGAAGCACTACAACAACGCCGAGAGCATCGCCTTCAGGGGTACGGACATTTATGTTGTTTGCAGCCTTGAGGATATGGCCGACAACTCTTCTTCAAATACCTTCGGTTTCCATTCTGCAGGTGACGATGCCGGCGAGGACAAGTGCGCGGACAACGCCTACGAGCCTTCAGAGTACGACCACGGCCGCTCAGCCGACCTTCTTGTGGGCTGGATGCAGAGCGGGGAGAGCGACTCGTCAAAGAGTCTGCTCGCTTCAACGCTCGGGAGCGAGGAAAGCGCCGCAATCGACAAATATATGACCGGCTACCGCGTCACGGTGCAGCACAGCGTGGGCCCTAGCCGCGCACTTGGCCGCACACTCCTCTACGAAATGGTTTACACCGTTTACAGCGCCTACGATTTCGACAAGAACACCGACTACTACTTCGTCCGTCTTGAGCCGAATTTCCACTGCAGCGCCCTCGGATGCCGCAACGGAGACCGCAACTGGGTCAGCGCCAACAAGGTGGTTGTATTCGACGACGGTTCCACATCGGGTGAGTTCTG
>CAYNDY010000070.1:5623-9190 GCA_964396105.1 uncultured Muribaculaceae bacterium | reverse complement strand
AGGAGGATGACGCATCAGGCGAGGAGAACGGCGATGCGCTTCCGGATGACAACATTTCACAATACTCAAACGGCGATGACGACGCATCAGATGCCGAATAAAATGAAAGAGGTTAAATATAAGCGGTCTGCCGCGTTACGCGGCTTGCCCAAATCCTCACAACCAACAGGTTGCTCCGGTATTGGGCTTCACCGCAAGCCTTGCATCCCATCTTCTATTTAACCTCTTTCCCCCACGCACTTAAAGGTGACTTTCGAGTCACCTTTTTTTTTGCTACCTTTGTGAGTTTTACAAGAAAGAGTGCTCAGGTTATGAAAAAACATCACAAGCTCAAACTCAAGGCGGCCGCGGCTCCTGCCCGCAGGCTGCTCAACAGGATGCCGGAACGCAACCTGGTGCTTGTCCTGTCCCTTGTGGTGGGCATACTTTGCGGACTTGCCGCCGTGGCGCTCAAACTCTCAATCGAACACATCCACACGGGGCTTACCGGCTGGTTCGAGGGCACCGGGAAGTACAACTTCCTCTACCTCATCTACCCGGGAATCGGTATGCTCCTTTCGCTTCTTTTCGTAAAATACATCGTCAAGGACAACATCGGCCACGGAGTCACCAAGGTGCTGCTTGCCGTCTCGAAGAACGAATCGAAGATCAAGCCTCACAACACCTGGACCTCTCTCGTGGCAAGTTCCGTGACCATCGGATTCGGAGGCTCCGTGGGAGCTGAGGCGCCGATAGTTTACACCGGAGCCGCCATCGGATCCAACCTCGGGCGGTTTATGGGCCTGTCCTACAAGAACATAACCATACTTCTGGGCTGTGGCGCCGCGGGGGCGGTTGCGGGCATTTTCAAGGCCCCGCTTGCCGGAGTGCTCTTCACCCTGGAAATCCTGCTTTTCAACATCTCGATGTCCTCCATCCTGCCGCTTCTGATTTCAACGGTTTCTGCGACGGTGGTTTCCTACACCTTCCTCGGACTGGATGCGACCTTCGAGTGCAACCTCACCAAGTTTTCGATGCAGAATATCCCGTTCTACATCATTCTGGGGCTGTTCTGCGCGGGATGTTCCGTCTATTTCACCCGCTGCACCCTCTGGATTGAGGACAAGATAAAATCCATAAAATCCCCGTATCTCCGCTGGGCGGTCTCCGCGCTGGGCCTCGGACTTCTCATCTTCCTTTTCCCTCCGCTTTACGGCGAGGGCTACGGCACTGTGAATGAGCTGCTTGCGGGGGCTCAGATCAATTATGACGGGCAGACGGTTCTTTCTCCGCTTCTGAAATATCCGTGGGCGATTCCGCTGTTTTTCCTTGTCGTCCTTGTCGTGAAGGTCTTCTCAATGTCCTTCACCAATGCCGGCGGGGGAGTGGGAGGAACCTTCGGACCTACGCTTTTCATCGGCGCGCTGGCTGGATTCGTGGTAGCAAGGTCTCTGAACCTGCTTCTTGCGGGCTCATCGCTGAGTGTCCCGGAGCAGAACTTCGTGCTCGTCGGGATGGCGGGGCTTATGGCGGGAGTGATGCAGGCACCGATGACCGCAATCTTCCTTATCGCTGAAATATCAGGAGGTTACGACCTTTTCATCCCGCTGATTATAACTTCCACGATTGCCTTCGGCGTGACCCGCTTTTTCGAACCGTACTCCATCTACACAAAGCGTATCGCAAAGCGCGGTGAACTTCTCACCCACGACAGCGACCAGGCCGTGCTTACTCTTCTGAAAATCAGCGACTTGATTGAGGACGACTTCAACAGCGTGAAAATTGACGACACTTTCGGAAAGCTTCTCGACACGGTTTCGGCTTCCCGCAGGAACATATTCCCGGTGGTGGACTCCCAGAACAAATTTCAGGGTTATGTGCTTTTGGACGACATCCGCCCGGATATGTTCAAAACGGACCTTTACGGGACAAGATATGTGTACAATTATATGAAATCCGCCCCTGCATATGTCTATATGGACGAAAAGATGGACAGCGTAATGGCTAAGTTCGAGAAAACAGGGGCCTGGAACCTGCCGGTTGTGACCAGGGAGAGGAAATATGTGGGCTTTGTGTCCAAGTCCAAGATTTTCTCCGCCTATAGGACACAGCTCAAAGAAGTATCACACGAATAATGTAAAAATGTCTTAAAAAGCGCATTGCCGCGTTGTGCTCCTTGATAAAATCCTCACAACCCTTAGGTTGCTGCGGTTTTCTCTTCGTCGCGAGCCTTGCACTGCATCTTTTTAAGCCTATTTTTACCTGAAAACGAATTTTATTTTATAGGATGAAAGAAATATACATAAAGAAGATAGCTTCGGACTTGGGAGTTAAGGAGTGGCAGGTGGAAAACACCGTCGACCTCATCGGTGACGGAGCCACCGTGCCGTTCATCTCCCGTTACCGCAAGGAGAGGACGGGCTCGCTTGACGAGGTGGCAATCGCTGCCATAAAGCATCTCGCCGAGGACTTCGAGACGATGGAAAAGCGCAAGGGAACCATCCTGGAGACCATTTCCGAGGCCGGAGCCCTGACGGACGAACTCCGCGCGGAGATTGAGTCCTGCACAGATTTCACCGCTCTTGAAGACCTCTACCTTCCTTATCGTCCGAAAAGGCGCACCCGCGCAACGGCTGCAAAGGAAGCCGGTTATGAGCCTCTTGCAGACCAGATGTGGAATGTCGCTGTGGCGGACCCTATGACCGAGGCCCGTAAATTCCCTGACCCCGAGGCCGCTCTCGCAGGCGCAAGGGACATAATCGCGGAGCGCCTAAGCGAAACGGCCTCCATCCGTGAGGCTCTCCGTCAGATTTTCCGCACCCGCAGGATTGTTTCCCGCAAATCCCGCGGAGCCTCTCCCGAAAAGGCAGACAAATACCGCAACTACCTCGACTACAGCGAGTCTCTCGCCCATATAGCTCCGCACCGCCTTCTCGCGATGCTGCGCGCCAGTGACGAGGGAGTGCTCTCGGTCGGGATCGACAGCGACAGCGAAAAGTGCTGCAAGAAAATCTATTACGAGTTCTGTCAGGCTCACCGCTACCCTGAGAAGCCTCTCGCCGAGCAAATCAATCTTGCCGTAGAGAACGCTTTCACTCGGCTGCTTGAGCCTTCCGTGAGCGGAGAGGTAATCCGTGAAGCGAAAGAGAAGGCAGATCTTGAGTCCATCCGGATTTTCGGCGAAAACCTGCGCCAGCTGCTTCTGGCGGCTCCTGTGGGGCAGAAGCGCACGCTTGCCATAGACCCGGGCTTCAGAACGGGCTGCAAGGTCGTGTGCCTCGACGCCCAGGGAAATCTTCTCCACCACGAAGCCATATTTCCGCATCCCCCTTCCAGCGACAAAATCGGGGCGATCAGGGCGCTCTCAACGATGATTTCCCAGTACGGGATTGAGGTCATCGCAATTGGAAACGGCACTGCGGCCCGCGAAACCGAGGAATTTGTGAAAAGAGTTCCTAAGCCTTCTTCTGTGAGGGTCTATTCCGTGAGCGAGGACGGTGCGTCGATTTATTCGGCTTCGGATGTCGCGAGGGAAGAGTTCCCGGACAAGGACGTGACGGTGCGCGGGGCGGTTTCAATCGGAAGGCG
>CAYNDY010000070.1:0-5523 GCA_964396105.1 uncultured Muribaculaceae bacterium | reverse complement strand
AAGAGGCTGGGAGACAAGGTTTTCCAGCAGTGCGCGGGCTTCCTTCGCATTTCGGGTGCGGAAAATCCGCTGGACAACTCGGCCGTGCATCCGGAGGCCTACCACATTGTGGACAGAATGGCCGCTTCGCTCGGAGTGGGGACGGCGGAACTTGTGGGGAATGCTGAGCTAATTTCGAAGATCCGGCCGGAGGATTTTGTGGAGGAGTCGTTCGGACTTCCTACGATTAACGACATCCTGAAGGAACTCGCCAAGCCGGGCCGCGACCCGCGTTCGGAGGCTCAGGAGTTTGAATTTGCCTCAGATATCCACACCATAGAGGATCTCAAGACCGGGATGCAGCTCCCTGGAATAGTCACCAACATAACGGCTTTCGGAGCGTTTGTGGACATCGGCATCAAGCAGAACGGCCTCATCCACGTTTCTCAGATGAGCCTTCCGGGCGCCTCCGCAGGCGGAAAACGCCAGAGGGTGGATGACCCGTCGAAGGTGGTGAAACTCCACCAGAAGGTGTTTGTTACTGTTGTGTCTGTGGATTTGGATAGAGGTAGAATCGGCCTAAGATTGAATGTTTAGTCTTTACCACTGACAATAAGGATGGCTTGAAAGGTAGGAGTTGTAGAAGCGCTCATCGCCTGTAACTTCCGCCCCGAGCCAGGAAGGCTTTTCAAAGGACTCGTCTTCGCTTCCAAGTTCCACTTCGGCAAGGACGAGTCCTTCGTTTTCCCCGTGAAAAACGTCAACTTCGTAGGTGTGCGCGCCGACCCTTACAAGATGCCTTGTCTTGTCAATCATTCCCTTTTCGCAAAGCAGCAGAAGGGCGAGCGCATCCTCCCTTGAAATGGGCTTTTCCCACTCGAAACGGCTCATCCCCGATTCGCTCCCTAGGCCCTTCACCGTAAGGAACCCCTCTTCGCCCTTAAGACGCACCCTCACGGTGCGCTCAGGGTCAGAGTTGAGGTAGCCCTGAACTATTCTCACAGACCGGAATGCCTCCGGGAGGAATGCGTCTGAACTTACCAGAAATTTCCGCTCAATCTCTTGATTCATAATGAATTGCCATTTATCTTGTCACGCGAGGATAAGAGGTCGGATTCTTTTAATTTAGCATTCGATTGTCTCCCCGAGATATGGGAAACTCCACCGGATTTTCAAGATCCCTCAGCCATAGCGCGGCCTGGGCATCGGAAGGCATCCTCCAGTCGCCGCGAGGGGAGAGGGTGACGCTTCCAACCTTCGGGCCGTCAGGCAGGCAGGAGCGCTTGAACTGCTGCGAGAAAAAGCGGCGGATGAAGGTCTTGAGCCACTTTTCTATGGTCTTTGAGTCATACACTCCCTTGAAGGCCTTGCGGGCGAGGAAAAGGATTTTCTTTGGAGGGAAGCCGAAGCGGAAGAAATTGTAGAGGAAAAAGTCGTGCAGCTCGTACGGCCCGACGAGGTCCTCGGTGACCTGAAGTATCTTTCCGTCCTTTCCGGCAGGAAGAAGCTCGGGGCTTACTGGGGTGTCGATTATGTCAAGCAGAATTTCTTTCACGCTGCGCGACGCACCCTTCTCAGAGGCTCCTGCGGCCTTTTTCTCAGCGAAGCGGTTGCCGGCGGCCCAGCGCACGAGGTGTTTTACGAGGGTCTTGGGGATGCTGGCGTTCACGGCATACATCGACATATGGTCGCCGTTGTAGGTGGCCCAGCCGAGGGCGAGCTCCGAAAGGTCGCCCGTTCCCACCACGATGCCGCCGCTCTGGTTCGCGACGTCCATCAGAATCTGGGTCCTCTCCCTTGCCTGGGAGTTCTCGTAGGTAGTGTCGTGCACGGCCTTGTCGTGACCGATGTCCTTGAAATGCTGGTCACAGGCCGCTGCAATAGGGATTTCGCGCGCGGTCACTCCGAGCGCCTCCATTAGGTCAAGTGCGTTGCGGTAGGTGCGGTCTGTCGTGCCGTAGCCCGGCATTGTGATTCCGATCACTCTCTTGCGGTCCCAGCCCAGTCGGTCGAAGGCGAGAACGGTGACAAGAAGGGCGAGAGTGCTGTCAAGTCCTCCCGAGATGCCTACCACGGCGCTCTTGCAGCCGATGTGCCCCAGACGCGTCAACAGACCCTGCACCTGAATGTCGAGAACTTCCTGGCAACGCTCGCCGAGGGCCTTCCCAGTGTCCGAAGGCACGAAAGGATGAGGGTCAACCGGGTGGTAGAGCTTTGCTTCAAAATTGGTCTCGTCCGCCTCTCCCACTTCAATTATGGAGTAGTTTCTTGCCCAGTCCGAGTTTCCGTCCGGGGCTGTGGAGGCGAAGCTGCTGCTTGAGCGTCTCGCGCTTTCAAGCCTCTGGCAGTCTATGTCCGCGATAAGAAGCGACTCCTCCAACTGAAATTTCTTGTTTTCCGCAAGGAGCGCCCCGTCTTCCGCGACAAGAGCCGCTCCGCTGTAGACGAGGTCCTGACTGGACTCTCCGTAACCTGCTGAGCAGTAGATATATCCGCTGTGAGTCCTGGCCGACTGCTGGCAGACAAGGCTCTTTCTGTAGTTTTCTTTTCCTATGACTTCGTTGCTGGCGGAAAGGTTCACAGTGATGAGGGCGCCCGCCGTAGAGTGGAAGGTGGACGGAGGGAGGGCGGCCCAGAGGTCTTCGCAGATTTCAACGGCGAAGGATGTGCCTCCGAGGGCGAAAATCTGGTTCACTCCGAAGTCCACCGCCTCGCCGGCGTAGAAGATTTCGTGAACTTCGCCCATATATGCAGCTCCGCTGGTGAACCACCTCGCCTCGTAGAATTCCGCGGTGTTCGGCAGATAGACTTTCGGCACAATGCCGTGAATATGACCGTCATAGATTACTACTGCGCAGTTGTACAGGTGACCGTTCAGCCTTATAGGGGCTCCGACGACGGTGGCCATGGAACCGCCGAAACTGTGGGAGACTATCTCCGCCACAGCCTCTTCGGCATCATCGATGAGAAGATTCTCTCTGAAAAGGTCCGCGCAGCTGTACCCGGTGACGCAAAGCTCCGGAAACACCAGAAGCGACACCTTCTTCTTTTCGGCCTTGTCCATAAGGGAGCAAATCCTTTCGACGTTCTTTTCGGGGTCGGCGAGCGAAACAACAGGCACCGCCGCCGCAACCCTGATGAAACCGTAATCTGTATTATCTTCCATAACCTGAGGTGTTAGAAATCAATATGCTTATATAAAGCTGGTATAGTCAGAAAAATGTTCAAAGCACATTATAGACAATGGCCCAGATGCCGCTCCCTTTGCTCCAGAGTTTGATCTCTCCCGTGGAGGAGTCGAGCCCCTTCACCGTGAACACAACATTCTCCCGTTTTGAGCTTGCGCTGTCGTGGTCGAGTCTCCAGACAACCTTTCCGCTCACTTCCTCTCCCTCCGCAGTCGGAAGGGTGTTGAGGCTGACGCTGTACCAGGTGCCGAGTTCGTCGTTTGCCACATAGAACTCGTTGTCGCTGCTCTGTCCCTTCTGTGTGTAGACTTCGTCGCATTCGAAAATGGTTTCTCCTTCCACCGAGAGGGCCACCTCGTCAGTGTTGAAAGTCGGGTCGGGATATTCTTTCGTTCTGTTGCAGGAGCAAAGAAGAAGGAGCCCCGCAAGAAGAGAAACCGAAATTGTATATAGTGTCTTTTTCATATCGTAATCCGTTGCATTAGAGATGTTTGAGTTTATACCGGCAGCCACAGCGCTACTTGACCGTGATGTCTTTCGTCACGGCGATTTTCCGCCCGTCTTCGTAGAAAATGACGGCTTTCAGTTTGCCGCTTCCGCTCAGGCTCCAGTAGTAGTCCTCTCCGGCCTCAATTTCCTTTCCATTAAAATACCAGTGAACTTCGACCGCGCCGGAAGCGTTGTAGAGCATTAGAGGCAACTTTGTCCCGGTGGCGAAACTTCCGTCAAGAGCCCTTCCTGTGCTGCCGAGGGCAATCACGGGGTGTTTGCTCTCGATTGCGCGAGTCTTGAAACTCAGCGTTGTCCTCAGACTGTCCTTTCCGTCGATGAGGCCTCTGACTTCGACGGAGTATGTGGTGCTTGTCGAAAGGCTGTCAAGCAGCGCCGCCACTCTTCCGTCGGAAAGGGGAGTGAGCGAGAGTTCCACTGTGTCCTTCGCGCTTTTCGCCCAGTATTTCATTCTCACATTCTCCTTCAGGGCGTCGTCAGTTATGTTCACGATGGCGCTGGTCTGGAATACGTCGGTTTTCACCACCGCTCCGACTCCTTTCACCGTGAAGGTGACGCTCTTGTCCGAGTTCAGCTTAATGTCGCTGATGCTCACCGTGCAGGAGCCGCCGTTGGTGAATTCCAGCCCGGAGGTGTTGTCAAGAACCGGCGTCTTGGAAGACGGGAAGAAAATGCGGGAAATCGTGGAGTAGCTTAGCTCGTAGCCGTCGGAGTTGAACTCCGTAACTGTCGAAGGGTCAGCCTCGATGAGGTCCGCGCACTGCCTTTTCGGCCGGCAGTTCACCTCGTTGTATTTCCACCTTTCGGCGGCGGTGAAGCTCTTGGCGTAGTTGTCGGATTTCCCGGCGTCGCTGGCTGACTTGTCGACGTGATAGACCAGAAGGCCGCTTCCGCCGATGTATTTGTCCCATTTTGAGGAATTGTCCCTGCACTCGAAGAGGAAATATTCCCCCTCTACAGGGCCGTCCAGACGGTAATATTCCCCGCTCTCGTTGATTGGGCGGAGGGTATGCACTCCGTTTGTGAGCGAAATCGCCGTGCCTATCCCGAGGTCCTCCCTTTCAACTGCGTTGTAGTAGGGCGGGGTGTTGGCCAGGTTGTTGGAGTTGCCACCGTCCATAAGGGCCGTTACGTGCCAGAGAGCCTCCGACTGTCCTCCGCTTTTCTCGTAATCGGTGTCGTAGAGGTCCATAAGCCCGAAGGTGTGGGTGAATTCGTGGCAGAATGTGCCGATGCGGGCCATCTGAAAGCCCTCCGTGGTTTTCTTGAGCTCCGCGCTGCAGGCGTAGCGGTCAATCCTTTTGCCGTCCAGAGTGAGCTCAATCCTTGCCGAACCGCTGTAGATGTAGTAGGCGTGCGCCCAGATGCAGTCGTCTCCGGCCCCTTCGGCAGCGTCGCCGCCCGAGTAGAACACGAATACATTGTCCACATATCCGTCGGAGTCGTCGTCATATTTGGAGAAATCCACCCCGGCTTCGTGGGCAAGTTCGCAGGCATCCTTAATCATTTCTTCGGGATGGAGGTCCTGGCCGTCATCGTCGTTCCCTCCGTAGTATTTGCGGTTCTTGGGAAGGGTAACAATCTCGGAAATGTCGAAGTTGAAATCAATCTGCGAGGAGAACATATCGTTGAAGTAGTCCACCGCGCTTCCGTCAGCCCCGTTGAGCGAATATCCGCTTTGGGTGACGAGGTTCACGAAATCCTCCCTCGTGTAGGTGAAAGGCACATCCTTGAACGCCGCCAGAATTATGATCCCGTTTTTCTGCACTTTGGAGGTCGCTTTCGTCCCTGCTGAGGCTTTTGAAGACGCCTTTGAGAGCGCGCCGTTTTCGCGGAGGAACTTTTT
>CAYNDY010000069.1:0-9249 GCA_964396105.1 uncultured Muribaculaceae bacterium | reverse complement strand
TCTAATACTTCTGGCCGAGGACTTCGAATTTTGCGTAGCCGCCAACTACCACTATGCGGTAGACTGTGCCGTCAACCTGGTAGTACTCTACCCCGTTGTAGGTGAGGGTGTCGTAGTCTTCCGGGAGGTTGTCAACGATTGAGCCTGCCGGCGGAACGATTACGTAGTACTGGCCGCTCGCGTCCTTGCGGTAGAAGACTCCGTCCTGATAGTAGTACTCCGTGTCAGCTGAAGCGTAGGACTGCACGAGGCCGAGGGCCTGGGCGAGGGTGTAGGCTTCGGTTGAGCGGGCGCTCATATACTGAGACTCGGAGGCGAGGGCGCTGTTCTGCCGGGCGAGGATGGCGTTGTTCTTCGCAATCTGCTCGTTCTGCTCGGTGATGTAGGCGTTGTTGGCGTTAATCTGGCTGTAGGTGTTGTTCAGCGTGTTGTAGTAGCTGACCGTAATCGCTGTCCAGGCTATGTCGGCTGCGACTGAGGCTGCGATGGATGTGCCGAACGGAGGACGGCAGACCACGTAGCAGTCGTTGATGTAGCGGTAATACACGTCGTCATAGCAGTAGTAGCGGACTCCTCTCCAGTCGCGGTACCAGTAGCCGGCAGGAAGGGAATGAACCCTGTAGCCGAAATAGTGCGCGTGGCGCGGCTCATAGAATTTGTGAGGCGGACGGGCTGAGAAATCCACGAAGTCCCGCTCGCGCGGATGAGAAGGCCTTCCGTAGTTGTCTCTCGGGGTGTTCGGATCCATTCTTCCGTTGTTCTGATTTGCCGGAGGAGTGTTGCGGGTCACCGTGCCCTGGTTTGCAGCGGGGGTGTTCCGCGCTACGCCGGTCTCCCCTCCCGTTGTCGGAGAGTTGCTGACCGAAGTCGGCGGGGTGCTCACGACTCTTGAGCTGCCGGAGTCGCTGCCGGAAGAGGTCCTTGTCGTGCTGCGCACAACCGTGCCTGCAGCAGCAGAGCTGCCGGATGTCGAAGAGGAGGACGAGGTGTTGTTCCTGTTAATTGTGGTCACCCTGCGGGAAGTGGTAGCGCTGGAGTTTCTGCTGGAAGAAGAGGTCCTGCCTGTGGAGGTGCTGCTGCCGGAAGAAACGGTGGTTGTGGTCCTTGAGGATGAGGAGCTGCGGACTGACGAAGACGGGCGGGAGGTCGTCGAAGTGGACCTTACGCTTGAAGACGGGCGTGAAGAGCTGCTTGAGCGGGAGGAAGTCACCGCAGAAGTTGTGCCCGCTTTTGACGAACCGCTTGAAACTGAGGAGCTTCCGGTGCTGCGGGAAGAACTGTTCCTTGAAGAGGAAACGCTCCCTGAATTCCTTGAAGAAGATGAGGAGCTTCTTGATGATGAGGAAGAACTTCTTGAAGAGGAGGAGCTACGCGATGAGCTGCCGGTGCTTCTTGAAGAAGACGAAGATGACCTCGATGATGAAGAGCTGCCGGTGCTCCTTGAGGATGATGAGCTTCTTGATGAAGATGAACTTCTTGACTGTGAGGAAGTTGTTGTCGAACGTGAAGACGACGAGGTGTTGCGGCTCTGCGCGAGAGCGTCAACCTGGAATGTCGCAAGCGAAAGTAACATTGCCGCGATGGCTGCTTTGCTGGTTCTCATAATCATAGTGTTTTTGAAGGTTTAACTTCTATTTTTCCATTCAATTCCGAGGAGATAACCCCGAGGGCGGTGCGTTATCTATATAAATAGTATTTCTTGGACATCGCCTTGAAGGCTTCGGCATCGCCCCGCCAGTAAGGCATCAGGTCCTCGAAATTGTAGCGCGCTCCGAAAGTCTCTCTGACATATTTTGTGCCACAAACCTTGTCGAAAGCACCGCTGGAGGTTGCCGTTTCGAACGGGCGGTGGTCCGGATAGAGCCTTGCGAGGGCCTGCATAACATAGAACTGGGTCTCGGTGAGACGGGCCGCGGAATAGTCCGTGAAGAAATACTGAACTCCCCCGAGAAGCTTTCCAGCCTGGGAGCCGGAGAAAGGCTTGTAGACTATCGTGCGGAAGGCAACGCCGGGAAGGTTGTAGCTGTCAAGCTCTTTTTTGAGTTTCAGAGGGTCAATCCACTGTGCCGCAAAGACTTGGAACGGGAGGGTGTAGCCCACTCCGATCTGGATGTAGTTTGAAAATTCGCCCGCTATGCCCGCCGAAGCGTAATACTGCGGAGTGTCGCAGAAAGGGATGTTCGGCGAAGGGAGCACCCACGGAAGGCGGGTATCCTGATAGAGCATATCCCTGTGCCATCCCTCCATCGGGACAACGGTCAGGCGGCAGTGTGCGGGGGCCTGATTGCCTTTCTGCCCGCAGTTGAGCCCCTCTTCATTCAGCAGAAGAGCCAGCTCTCCCACCGTAAGTCCGTAAATATAAGGGATTTTATACTGGCCGATGAAAGAATGGTAACCGTCCCTCACGAGCGGTCCCTCCACTTTTTCACCTCCGAGAGGATTCGGCCGGTCGAGGACTATGACCTCTATGTCCGCTTCGCCGCAGGCCTCCATAACGAGCCCGAGGGTGGAGATGAAGGTGTATGAGCGCACGCCCACATCCTGGATGTCATAGACAATGGCATCCAGCCCCTGAAGCATCTGAGGGGTCGGTTTTCGGGTGGCGCCGTAAAGGGAATGGACCGGAAGGCCTGTGGAAGGGTCGGTTTCTCCGCTGACTTTGTCGCCCGCATATTTGTCTCCCCTCACTCCGTGCTCAGGGCCGAAAAGCGCCACGAGATTGACCTCCTCCGCATTGAAAAGGATGTCGATGGTGGAGCGGAGATTGCGGTCCACTCCGCTGGGGTTAGTGACAAGGCCGACCCGTTTGCCCCTAAGGACATCGAAATTGTGGTCCCTGAGCACTTCTATGCCGGGTTTTACAACGCTCCTCGCAGTGGAGTCCTTCTGTGAGGCCTCAGACGAAGAGCCTGTCCGGGCGAGAGATTCGGTCCGGGCTCCAAGAGGGAGAGAAAACAGGGCCGCAAGGGCAACTGAGAGTATTATTTTACTTTTTACCATATTCAGGTTCAACTTTTACAAACATTGTGACTGCGACGGTGGCAAGGCAGCAGACCCCGACAAGGCAGAAAAATCCCGTGTAGCCAAGAGCCTCCTCAAGATAGCCCGCGACCATCCCCGGGAGCATCATACTCAGAGCCATAAATGCCGTACAGAGCGAATAATGCGAGGTTTTGTACTCCCCTTGCGAGAAATAAATCATATATAGCATATAAGCCGTGAATCCGAACCCGTAGCCGAACTGGTCAAGGCAGACAAAAAGGCTGATGACCCAGATGGAGGTAGGCTGAGCGGCGCTGAGCCATATAAATGCGAGGCAAGGCAGCGCAAGCGAAAGAGCCATAGGCCAGAGGCAGCGCTTCAGGCCCCAACGGGCGACCGCAAAGCCCCCGAGAATGCCTCCGAGGGTGAGGGCTATGACTCCGGCCGTGCCGTAAACCGCTCCGACCTCGGCTGTGCTGAGTCCGAGTCCGCCGGCGGAAGGGTCAGCGAGCAGGAAAGGGTTCATCATCTTCACGAGAAACGCCTCCGGAAGACGGTAGAGAAGCATAAAGACTATTGCGAGGAAGATGCCCTTTTTGCGGAAGAATGTGGAGAATGTGCGGCCGAAGCCCCTGAGGATGTCTCTGAAGGAGGATTGGTTGCCACTACCCTGCTGAGAGGGGGCAACATTGCCCTGGGAGGGGTTGCCGCTACCCTGCTGCGAGAAAGCGGCATTGTCCAGGGCGGGGCTATCAGAAACATTTGATTCACAGGGGGTTTCGGGGCGCGGGAGGCTCCACAGATGCCAAAGGGTCACCGCTGCGAAAATCACGGCCGTGATGAGGATGGTCCAGAACCACGAGGCCGGGACGCTCCCGAGGCGCACCTCCAGCACGCCCGCCACAACCACCAGCACTCCCTGTCCGAACACGGAGGCAAGGCGGTAGAATGTGCTTCGGATGCCAACGAAAAGCGACTGGTCGCCGGGAGAAAGCGCAAGCATATAGAACCCGTCAGCCGCGATGTCGTGAGTGGCGCTTGCAAATGCCATCACCCAGAAAATTATGAGAGTGAGTGTGAAAAGCGAGACCGGGGCCGTCCCGTCTGGGGAAAGCGAGGCTTCAAGACGCGAGGCCGAAGGAAGTGAGAGCGCAAGGGCTACAAAGCAGACGGAAAGCAGAATCTGCATCGTGAGAACCCACCAGCGTTTGGTCCGAAGGATGTCCACGAGAGGGCTCCAGAGGGGTTTTATGACCCAGGGAAGGTACAGAAGGCTCGTAAAAAGCGCCATTTCCCCGTTGCTTACGCCCATTTTCGTGAGCATAATCACGGAGATTACGTTCACTGCGAAATAGGGTATGCCTTCGGCGAAATAGAGCGTCGGGACCCAGGCCCAGGGGGATATTTTTCTATTTTCGGTCATATCGGATTCTGGGGAATTTATTTCTCGGGCTCATTTTCAGCGCCCTGGAAAGCGGGTTCATTCCCCGAGCAGACCTCCGCGCCTGGATAATAGTGGGCGAGGATTTCGCGGTACGGGTAGCCCTCGAGGGCCATCACTGCGGCTCCGGTCTGGCAAAATCCCACGCCGTGACCCCAGCCCCTTCCGCGAAGAACCACCCTTCCGTCGGAAGTGAACTCCGCGGTGAAAGCCGAGCTCTTCAGGTGAGATCGGGAAAGTATTCTTCTGATTTCAAGCTCCTTACCCACTATGAACGAGCCTTCGGTGCCCACGGCTCTAAGACGGTACACTCTTCCGGAAGGTCCCTCGGCACGGCTTTCAAGAGCGGTGAGAGAGCCGATGTGGATTCCGCTTCGCTCCTCTATGATTCGGGTGAGCTCATCCACAGCGTAACTTTCAGTCCAGGTGTAGAAATCCACGGTCGTCTGGTCGTAGGAATTGAAAATCCTGGAAAGCAGCGCCGAGTCCGCCTTCGAGCAGAACGGTACGACCGGTTTTCCATCGGCGCACTGAGCACCCTCAGGAAGATGCCCCGGAGTGTCAGGCAGGGCCTGCAGATAGGTTTTGTCCGAGTCTGCCCAGCAAGTTGAGAAAAGTTCGGAGACTCCGCCGCAGCACTTGGAGAAACGGGCGTCGCAAAGTTCGCCCTCTGAGCGGAGAACCTGCCCCCAGGTGTCGTCAACGGCCTTCTGGACATTCGGGTCGGTGGCGCGGGTGAGGCCCTGGTATCTCTGGCAGTGGTCGTCCGCACAGACGTCGAAGCACTTGTGGTCGTTGTTGTCATACCACTTCACATATTCCCTCTGCGGAGATGGCTCAGCCGCAGAAGATGCGGCCCCTGTCAAGGTTTCTGCATTTGCACCTGAGTTTCCCCCTTTTGCGACATAATGCGCGGACAACCAGGTACATACATCCTCAAGGCAGGTGCACCCCAGAAGAGCCTCCCTGTCGGCATCGTTCCACTTGGGTTTCACCTCGTGGCGCAGCTGGGCCATCACCCAGGAGCGCGAAATCACTGCGTGCGCCTTCAGGAACTCCAGCGGGCACTTCTGGCTCATCTCGGAGGAAATGACGCTCAGAAGATAATCCTCGACTCCTATTATGTTTATAGCGGTAAGCGCGTTGTTTTCAACTATAATTTTCAGCGTCCCGGCAAATTTCTGGGTTTCCTTCCTCTCCCAGTGGAAGCCCTTGCCGATTGTCACATCGTGGAGCTCGAAAGTCGGCTCCGCGAAAAAGGTGGACGGAGTCTGTTCCTCGAAGAAAAGCTCGTCGTAGAGCGCGCCGTCGTAGTCGATTTTTCCCTCGCGGAATGTCGCCACCCGGGTGCCGCCTCCGTCGGGATACATCTGAAACTCAATGCGCTGCGCGGACATAATCCCGACACTTATATGGGGCTGGGTGCGCGTGAGACGATGAATTATCTTGTTCTGCCGCCCGGCGGAGAGGGTGACCTCGGTAAGAAGGTCCGTAAGCAGAGCGGAGTCCAGTTTTTCAAAATCCTCGGGAACCGGGGCTATTATGCAGCCTCCCATATCGGCGCAGCCGGGGCTCATCGTAAGGTGGTCGGGGCCGTCGGTCCAGTAGTGGTGAGAGCGGTGGGAGGTGCGAAAAACTACGACGCTTCGGAATTCACCCTCGGAGTACCAGGAAATGAGGTTGAAAAGCGGCTCGGACTCCCCTTCGGGGATGTCGGCACAGTCCAGAAGACGATAGAAAAGCTTCGCGGCGGACTTCGATGTCGAAGCGCGAAGGGCAAAAATGCCGTTAAGGTATTTGCCGTAGTGGAAAAGGTGCGCGTCCTGAACACTGGTAAGGTACTCCATCGCGGGTTCGACGCCCTTCGACTCCTCAGGTTTCACTCCTTTCAAAGCCGAGAACATTCTCTGGACATCCTCCTCCAGAGGCATAAGCCCGCTCGGGGAAGCCTGGAAATGGTGGTGGTCAGGGGCAGAGGCGCCGCTGTGGGGGCCGTTGTAGAAAAAGGTGTAGCCCTGATATTTCTTGCTCAGGTCCAGAACATCGATGTAGCGGTTCCAGATGGACTGATCGCAGTGGCGGGCCATCGCGATGACCAGATGATTGGGGAAAATCGGGTAGGGATTAAGGAGAATGTCGTATTTCTTGCCCTTCCTTCCCTCGAAGCGGATGAAGGTCTGCTCGGGGAAGCGGTTGCAGAAAAAGCAGGGCCGCTTTGCCACTGAGGCCTTGTCGAGCTTCGCTGCCGAGGAAATCATCCTCGCCGGGTTGTGCTGCACCGTGACATCCAGTCCGCCGACCGTGAGAGTCTTTGTTTTCACTCCCTTGAGTGCCCTGAAGTTGGCGCAGGCAAGCGGCCAGCAGGAGAGCTGGTCCCGAACAAACTTTTCTATCTCTGAGTTATTGTTTTTCATCTGTATATCAATATGTTACCTCTAAGCGGGCGGAGGTCACACCGGGCCCTCCGTTCCCTTCATCATCAAGCGTCCTCGCCGCGGTTCCACCTTATTCTGGAAAGGATTTCGGCGGTGCGGAGGCTGTCCTTGTAGAGGTTGTTGGCGTTCTGTTTCTCGATGCTCAGCGCGGCGTCGGAATTTCCCTCCCAGCGGCGGCAGCAGTAAAGGCTCTCGTAAAGGCGTCCGAGACGGTAGCGCCCGGAAAGGGCAAGCCCCGCGGCGTAGTCCTCCCCGTAGCTCGTATCGGGAAAATGGAAAACGCGAAGCAAATCTGTACGGAAGGCTCTCGGCGCTCCCAGGCCGTTGATTCTCAGGGCATTATTGTGCCCGTTCCCGTCAGTCCACTCGCTGTGGTCCACAAGGCCCGGCGGAATGGGCTGAAGGTCTATGTCAGTGAGGGTGTAGGACCCGATGAGCATCGCGCAACGCTGCGCCGCGAAGCCGTCGACAATCCTCTGAAGCGTATTCTCCGAACTGTAAAGGTCGTCGCTGTCAAGCTGAACCGCATATTTCCCGCAAAGGGGGCTGTCCACAGCCTTGTTCCAGCACCCGCCGATTCCAAGGCCCGTTTCCTCCGGGACGATGTGGCGAAGTCGGGAGTCTTTTGAGGCAAGAGAGCGCAAAAGTTCAGTCGTCCCATCGGTGGAGTGATTGTCCACAACTATCACATTGAACGGAAAATTGCACCTCTGCCCGAGGGCGCTTCCAACGGCATCTGCAACGGTTCTGACCCTGTTTTTCACCGGAATTATGACGGAAGCCTCAACGGGAAATTTCTCAGTGCACTCGGGGGCATCCGGACGCGGCCCGAGACAGGCTCCGATCCGCCTCAGATGCTCCGTGCAGGCTTCCTCCATCTCCAGTTGCCGCTCCCTGTTGGACTTTTTCACATAGTCGAACTGTTTCTCCCCGCTTTTGCGTTTGTCGGTTTCGCTGTAGGAATAAAGGCTTTCACGAATGTGGAACGGGAGTTCCTTCAGACGCAGACGCACATCGTAGAGGGCGGCATAGGAGTAGTTCCTGCCCTCGGCCGTTTGCGCCGAGACCGCTGCCTTGAAGGGCTCGGAGCGGAAAAGCAGGACGGGGCCGAAGTCAAAATCATCGCGCACCGACCCTCTCTGGCAGTCGATGTGCGGATGAGGCTTCCCATCCTCAAGGCAGTCGGAATAGAGCATCGGGGCACCGGTCGCGCGGGCAACGCCCAGAAAGCGTTCGAGGCCTGTGGGGCCGAATTCCACGCGGTAACGCTGATCCACCAGAAGAAGGTACTCTTCCCCGAGGGCGGAGGCTATGCGGGAGAAGTTCGCGGTGCTATAGTCTGAGGTGTATATTGTTGAAACTGAAGGCATATTGTGTGGCTGAAGGGATTTTTTTGAGAACTATGTCCTGGCCTAAGCTCTTGAGGTTTAGAGTCTTAGAGCAGAGCGATGAGTTTGTCGCGGATTTTTGCGAACTCCATCTCGAAATTCGGGGTCAGGATGTTGTGTCCGATGGCTTTGTCAATCTCAGAGAGAGTCCACCATTTCCCTTCAGTGACCTCCTCGCCGTCGGGACGGATTTCAAAGGAGCCCACCGCGGCAAAGATGTTCACAAGTTCATTTTCGCGGGTGGATTCGTAGGGGTAGGTGCCGATATAGACGGGGTTGAACCTGGTGAGACGCAACTCTTCCATAGACTCGCGGTGGAGCGCCTCCAGAAGGCTCTCGCCGTAGCTGACGTGTCCGCCCACGGCGGTGTCCCATTTTCCGGGCTGGATGTCCTTTGTCATCGCGCGCTTCTGAAGATAAATTCTCTCGCCGCGGTCGATTATGTGAAGATGCACGACGGGGTGGAGAAGCCTTGAGCCGCTGTGGCAATATTTGCGGGTGGCACGGCCGACAACAAGTCCGGAGGTCTCCACGACAGGGAAAACCTCTTCGCCGGCAGGGAGTTCGCGTGCTCCTCCAGCTTTGAGCCCCGGCATCATCGGAGCAGGTTCTATCGGATATATAAGTTCAAACATATCGTTTCTATACTTGGTTTTCTGCAAAAGTTTCGCTGTCCAAAGCGGTGGCCCTCTTCAGAAGCCTCGGGCGGGACTAAATTTTCGCGTTAAGGATCTGAAGTTCTTCGGCGCTGTAAAGAAGCGGGTCGAGAAGCTCGGGGTTGGTGCGGGAGATGAGGACGAAGGCTATCAGTGCGATGAGCGCAAGGCAGATGAGCGAGAGCACCGCAATGAGGGTGGCCCTCAGGACGCGGGACTTGGAGCTTGCAGCGGAGTGCTGCGGGGCCGGAGTTGCGGCGGGCTGCGGAGCCGGCTCTGAGGCTGGGGTTGGCTCTGGGGCTGGGGTTGGCTCTGGTTCAGGCTCAGGGGCTGGCTCAGCGACTGGC
>CAYNDY010000068.1:0-9297 GCA_964396105.1 uncultured Muribaculaceae bacterium | reverse complement strand
TAACAAAAAGTTCATCTTTAAAATTAACAAGATACACCTTCTCGACCGCACGGGTGAGCGCCGTATAGAGCCACTTCAGGTCGTCGGTCGACAGGCCGTCCTGCCAAAACGCATTGTCCACAAAAACGCACTTCCACTGCCCGCCCTGCGATTTGTGGCAGGTGAGGGCCTCGGCATACTTGAGCTGAAGCGCATTGTAGTAGGGGTCTTCCCGGACCGCCTCCCACCGCTTGCGTTTGGTCGTAATGTGCGAATAGTCCGCGTCCACGCCCGTGTAGAGCTGGTTCTGCTGCTCGGCGGTGAGAGAAGCCGACTCCGAGTCCAGAGTGTCGAGGATTACCTTTGCCGTGAACTCCTGCTCGCCGTAGTCGGGAAGAAGAAGCCGCGCGGAAGCGAAATGCAGCCCGTAGCGGTCCTCGTAGCCCGAAATGCGCAGAAGCTTCGCAATGTCCCCGTTGGCGATGTAGTCCACCCCCTCGAGATCATTGCAGAACTGGTAGCAGTTCTTCACAATCATCAGCTTATCCCCCCTCACAAGCCTGTCCTCCTTGAACTGCACCATTCCCCTCACCCCGAGATTGTATTTCACCGCCCTCTTGTTCGAGCGGCAGAGAATCACCGTTTCGTCCTCTCCGTATTTCGAGTAGGCGTCGGTGAGAGTTTCGATGAGTTCCCCTCCTGTAATCCTGGATATATCCGTAAAATCCCGCACATTGAGCCCAACCTCCTCATATTCAAACATATCCACTCCATATTCAGAGGAAGTAATCATCTCCCGAAGGCGCGTTGCGTTCGCAAGGATTCCCGACTCACTGCCCTGACGCACGACTGTGGTGAGGGAGCAGAAAACGGTGCCTCCCATCATAGCCATATACTCGCGCGAAAGAGCAGGGCTGCAGTCCATCCCGACCGGGGGAAGCTGCGCCGAGTCGCCGATGAGGATCAGCTTGCAGTCCACTCCGCTGCGGACGAAATTCACAAGGTCCTCCAGAAGATTTCCCGTTCCGAACGAGGTCGAGCCGTTGCCGGAGCCCGATTCGATGCCGATGAGCGAAACCTCGTCCACGACAAAAAGCGTGTCCTTGTCCTTATTCGGAGCAAGCGAAAACTGCCCGAAACCGCCGTCTCCTCCGACACTTTTCTGGCGGTAGATATGCTTGTGGATCGTGTAGGCGGGGCGGGCGGAATAGTTCGAAAGAACTTTTGCCGCACGGCCCGTAGGCGCGAGGAGCACCGTCTTGATTTTCAATTCGTTGAAGGTGTTTACGACGGCAGAAACCGCGGTCGTCTTGCCCGTTCCCGCGTAGCCGTTCACAACCATAATGTCGTCGTCCCCGCCGGCAAAGAGCGAAACAGTTCTGAGAAAATTGTCCTGGCAGGGCGTAGGCTCATATTTGAGGTGAGACCGGAATGAATTGTAGAGAAAATCAGCCTGTCCCATTACCTTGCCTTAGGATTAAAAATCATATAGAAGACAATGAGAACCGGGTATATTTCCACACGGCCGAGGAACATATTGAGGGTGGAAACCAGTTTCGCCGCAACCGGAAGGTCTGCGAAACTGCAGCAGCCGGGGAGCGTGTTCACTCCGACGTTTCCGAGACTCGCCACCGCAACCGATGCCGCCTCAGGGCCACCGAGCCCAGTCGCAATCAGAGTGGCCGAAGCCAGAACCAGAAGCAGAAGATATACTGAAATGTACATCAGAACCGAGCTGACGGCGGTGTCGGAAAGAAGATGGTTCCCCACGCGGACCTGGAACACGGAATTCGGGTGAAGACGCCTCTTGACCTCGCAGCCGGCGGCCTTGACCGCGATGAGGATTCGGTCGGATTTGAGTCCTCCCGTCGTGGACCCCGAGCAGCCGCACTGAAGGGCGCAGCAGAGAAGGACCATTGAGGCCATCGGAGGCCAGAGGGAGTTGTCGGCGGACTTAAGGCCCGTGGTGGAAATTACGCTCACAACCTGGAACGCGCTGTCCAGCAGTGTCTTGGCTCCGCCCTCCGTGCCGTTATGGATATAGAGCGAGCCGCTCACAAGAAGGGTCCCGACAAGGATCGTCCCGAAATAGAACCTCACTACAGGATTGCGCAGGACCTTCACAGAGCCGGTGGTGACGAAAGTGAAAAGCACGCCGAAATGCATCGCGCTGATCATCATAAAGAAGAGGACTATGAACTCGATGAGCCTGGAGTCATAGAAGGCGATGGACTCGTTGCGGGTGCTGAATCCCCCGGTGGCGACTGTGCTGAAGGAATGGTTTATGGCGTCGAAAAGGCTCATTCCGGCAGCCCAGAGGGCAAGGGTCTCGATGAGGGCCAGTGCTATATACACAAGGCAAATAATCCACACAGTCCTTGAGGAACGGTAGCGGTAGCCCTCCTTTGAAAGCGAGGAAATCTCGAGATTTGTCATCTTCAGACGGAACGGGCTCGCCTCGGGAAGCACCAGAAGCAGGAAAACGATGACACCGAGTCCTCCGATGAAATGGGTCGAAGACCTCCAGAAAAGAAGGCTCTTCGGGAGGGCGTCAAGGTCCCGGACAATCGACGAGCCGGTGGTCGTGAACCCGGAAACGGACTCATACCAGGCGTTTACGAGCGTGAACTCCCCTCCCCAGAGGATGTATGGGAGCATTCCGAAAATAAAGGAAAGAATCCAGGAGATGAAGATGATCAGGTAGCCGTCGTTCATTGTTATGGACGGGGTTTTCCGAACGAATATGAACGGGAATGCGCCCACGACAAAGGTTATCAGGCAGCTGATGCTGAGGGCTCCGAAAGCGGAGTCCATCCCGTTAGCGAGCGAGACAAGGACAGAGAGGAACATAAACAGGGCGCTCACGAGGAGTGCCTTGCCCACATTCACCGATATGACCTTGATGTTCATTTATCAGCCTCTATTTTGGCCTTGAAGATTTTCAGACGCCGCTTCAGCTCCACATTCTCCTCGGTGATTTCCGCTATGGCCTCGTTAAGGGCCGCAAGGTCGTCGTCGCCGTCAACGGTGCAGGTATATTTCTTCCCCGTAGAGCGATAGACCGCCACTCCGGAACCCATCTTTGAGACCGGGTCCACGAAATAGGACAGGAAGAAAAACAGCAGGAGCAGCACCAGAAGAAGACCGGCGGCAACCGACACCACTCCCGGCACGATGCTGCGGTAGAAGCTGGCCTGGAAAGTCTCGGAATTCGCCCTGAGGGACGAATAGATGGACTCGTTCAGGATGTCCAGCCACGCGTGCAGACGGTTGAAACTCGGCTGAAGGCGCGAAAAGTACCACTCCCGTGAGTCGATGAAAGCGGATGAAATCACGTTTTCAAGCTCGTAGGAGGTGAGCATATAGTCTGTGTATGCAAGCGAGACCGAATCCGCCACCGCGAGGGTCTTGCGGGAGGTCATCGACTGCTTCAGAGTGTCGCACTGAAGGTAGAAAAGCTCGCGGTCAAACGCCGGAAGAGCGTTGGAAGTCTCGTCTCCGATGACGGATAGGACCTCGAGGTTGTAGTTGTCCGTTATGTCCGCGAGGCGGGCGGATATGTTAAGACACTTTATGTTCGAAGCAATCAGGTCGGAGACATAGTTGCTCATCCTTTTGTATTCCAGGACGGAAATGACGCTGGAAAGCAGCAGAATGACGGCAATCGAACTCATACTGAGAATGAATTTCATCCTCATCGTGAGCCGCCGCTCTCTAAGCGAAGAGAAAATGTTCCGAAATGATTTCTTCATAATAAAAACCAAAATGCAAGGAGTCAATCCGCTTTGACTCCGGATTAAAATTTAAATGAATCCTTAAGCGCAGTCGTTTTATTGAAAACAGGTTTCTCAGGAGTGCTGTCAGGGTCCTTGAAGAAGTAGCCCACCCTCTCGAACTGAACTGCAAGGCCGGAATTGTCCTCGAGAAGAGCCGGCTCGGCGTAGCCCTGGGCAATCTTCAGCGAATCAGGGTTAAGATACTCCTTGTAGTCCTTGCCCTCAGGGATGGAACCCATATCAGGCTCGGTGAAGAGCTTGTCATAAAGACGAAGTTCCACCTGTTTTGCGTAAGCTGCGCTCACCCAGTGGATTGTGCCCTTGACGGACCTCCACTCTCCCCCACCCGGACGGGTTGAAGGGTCATAGGTGCAGCGGAGTTCAACCACATTCCCTTCCTCATCTTTCACGACCTCGTTGCACTTTATAATATAGGTGTATTTGAGCCGGACCTCGCCGTCAGGCTTGAGGCGGAAATATTTCTTGGGAGCGTCCTCCATAAAGTCGGCCCTGTCGATAAGAAGCTCTCCCGTGAACGGAACCTTGCGGGAAGGGCCTTCCGGAGCTGCCGGATTGAGCGGAGCGTCGAACCACTCCACCTTGCCGTCCTCCCAATTGGTGATGGTGAGCTTCACAGGGTCCTGGACGCACATATAGCGGTTGGACCTTTCGTTAAGATCCTGACGCACACACCATTCCATAAGCTGAAGGTCTATGAGCTGCTCCCTCTTCGCAAGTCCCACCTTCTCCACGAACATCTTTATGGCCTCAGGAGTGTAGCCCCTGCGCCTGATTCCGCAGATGGTCGGCATACGCGGGTCGTCCCAGCCGCTGACGTAGTTGTTGCGGACAAGTTCGAGAAGTTTTCGCTTGCTCATCACCGTGTAGGTGAGGTTCAGGCGGGCGAACTCGTACTGATGGGAAGGATAAATCCCGAGCTGCTGGATGAACCAGTCGTAGAGCGGACGGTGAACGTCGAACTCGAGGGTGCAGATGGAGTGGGTAATGTGCTCGATGCTGTCGCACTGGCCGTGGGTGTAGTCGTACATCGGGTAGATGCACCATTTGTCGCCCGTGCGGTGGTGATGAGCGTGAACTATTCTGTACATAATAGGGTCACGGAACATCATATTCTTGCTCGACATATCGATCTTGGCCCTGAGGACTTTCTCTCCGTCGGCATATTTTCCGTCCCTCATCTCTCTGAAAAGTCGGAGGTTCTCCTCCACGCTGCGGTCTCTCCACGGGCTGTTCTTTCCCGGCTCGTTGACGGTTCCCCTGCCGATGCGGATTTCCTCCTGGCTCTGGTCGTCGACGTAGGCAAGGCCCTTCTTGATGAGTTCCTCTGCCCACTCGTAGAGCTGGTCAAAATAGTCGGAAGCATACCTTTCCTCAGCCCACTGGAAACCGAGCCATTTGATGTCCTCCTTGATGGAATCCACATATTCGGTGTCCTCCTTCACAGGGTTGGTGTCGTCGAAACGGAGGTTGGTTTTTCCGCCGTATTTCTGCGCTAGCCCGAAGTTGGTGCAGATGCTCTTGGCGTGGCCGATGTGAAGATAGCCGTTGGGCTCCGGCGGGAAACGGGTGATTATGCTGTCAAACTTTCCTGCGGCAAGGTCGGCCTCGATGATTTCCTCAAGAAAGTTAAGGCTTTTGCCTTCAGAGGTTTCAGGTGCTTTCGTATTCTCTTCCATATTGATAAAATTTTATTTTTTCTATTTTTCCTAACTGCGTCATATCAAGCCATATAGCCCCTCAGGGGAAAGATATGTGCGCATATTTATCGTAAAACAAACCACAAATATAGCGGATTTTTACTATTTTTGCGCCGCTTTTACGAATTAATGGATTCTCTTATGGCGACTCTACAGTCAATGACAGGCTACGGAAAGGCCGAGCTTGTGACAGAAAAAGGCAAAATCACAGTTGAAATCAGAACAGTGAACGGGAAGTCCGCGGACATCTCTCTGAAAACTTCCCTCCTCCCGAAAGACAAGGAAATCCTTGTAAGACAATATCTTGCAAAAGAGCTTCAAAGAGGAAGCATAGATTTTTATCTAAGCTACGAGCCGAACGAGGGGGATGCCGCAGGAGAAATCGACGCCGAGGCCGCCCTGAGTTATTTCAAGCAGATCAAGAAAATCGAAGAGGAAGTCGCCCCGCTTGACAGCGTGCTTTTCTCAGTCGCCCTTTCCTCCATCCTCAGGATGCCGAACGTTGTTGGGGCACAGGCTCAGAAAAGACAGGAAATCATCAACGAACAGAACTGGGACAGCGTTTTCGAGACCATAAAGAAAGCCGTCGCAGCCCTTGTCGATTACAGGGTGAAGGAAGGCGCGGCTCTGAAAAAGGATGTCACCGAGAAGGTGGAGCGCATTCTTTCGCTTTCCGCCGAGGTGGAGAAATATGAGGGGGAAAGAATCTCCCAGATTCGCGAAAAAATCCTCTCCCGCTTTGCCGAGCTCAAGCTTGCAGTGGACCAGAGCCGTCTGGAGCAGGAGATGATTTTCTACATAGAAAAACTGGACATCAACGAGGAGAAGGTCCGCCTTCGCCAGCACTGCCGCTATTTCCTCGAAACCCTTGATAATGAGCCGTATCCGGGCCGCAAGCTCGGGTTCATCGCCCAGGAGATGGGACGCGAAATCAACACGACGGGCTCCAAGAGCAACAACACCGAGATGCAGAAACTCGTGGTGAAGATGAAGGACGAGCTGGAGAAAATCAAGGAGCAGTCACTCAACATTCTCTAAGCGCTCATTACCCGGGCGCATCGGAGTCGATCCGGCCCCCTGCCCCGCCACAACACAGGAATCAATAAAGAATTATAATATGTCATTTGCCCAAGAGAGAATCAATTCAGAGGCGCTCACATTCGACGACGTCCTTCTCGTACCGGCCTATTCGGAGGTCCTTCCACGCGAGGTCAGCACAAAAGCCCGCTTTTCGCGTAACATCACATTGAACATCCCTATCGTCTCAGCGGCGATGGACACCGTTTCCGAGGCCGATATGGCCATCGCGGTTGCCCAGAAGGGAGGAATCAGCGTCGTCCACAAAAATATGAGCATCGAGGCTCAGGCCGAACACATCAGAAAGGTCAAGAACGCTTCCATCGACGGACACAGCCACCCCTGCGTTGACTCAGAGGGAAGACTCAGAGTTGCAGCCGGCATCGGCATCACCGCTGACGTTCTCGACAGGGTTGCGGCTCTGGTTGAAGCCGGAGTTGACGCGGTTGTTCTCGACTCCGCACACGGAGAGTCCCGCGGAGTGATTGAGGCTCTTAAAAATGTCAAGGCGGCATATCCGGGCCTTGATGTAGTGGTCGGAAACATCGCCACAGCTTCCGCAGCCCGCAGGCTTATCGACGCCGGGGCGGACGCGCTGAAGGTCGGCATCGGACCTGGCTCAATCTGCACGACAAGAGTGGTCGCCGGAGTGGGCGTACCGCAGATTTCCGCAATCTATGACGCTGCGAAGGAAGCCGAAGGAAGCGGAGTGCCGATTATCGCCGACGGAGGTCTTCGCTACTCGGGAGACATCGTGAAGGCGCTTGCAGCCGGCGGCGACTGCGTTATGATCGGTTCTATGTTCGCCGGCACCGACGAAGCTCCGGGAGAGATTTTCGAAGAGGGCGGACTGAAATTCAAGACCTACAGGGGAATGGGTTCCATCGACGCGATGCAGGCAGGTTCCCGCGACCGCTATTTCCAGGGCGGCGACAACGGCCCCAAGAAACTCGTTCCTGAAGGCGTGGTTGCAAGGGTTGCGTACAAGGGCAGCGTGAAGGACATCATCTACCAGCTCATCGGCGGTCTGCGCTCCGGAATGGGATATTGCGGCGCCGCGACGATTGACGCCCTCCACACAGCACGCTTTGTCCGCATCACCGCGAACGGCCTTGTGGAGAACCACCCGCACGACATAACGATTTCCAAAGACGCACCGAATTACCACAAATAATTGCCTAAAAAGGCGATTACTGCGTTATAATTTTACAGAATATGACAGAAAAGATACTGATTGTTGATTTCGGATCGCAGTACACCCAGCTCATCGCCCGCAGAATCAGGGAGATGCAGGTCTATTGCGAGATAATCCCCTACAACAAGTTCCGCTTAAGTGGCGAGCCTCTGGGCGAAGACGTTGCCGGAGTGATCCTTAGCGGCAGCCCCTGCTCGGTCCGTCAGGAAGACGCCCCGCGGGTGAACCTTGAGGGCATCAAGGGAGTTCTTCCGCTTCTTGGAGTCTGCTACGGCGCGCAATATCTCGCGCAGTTCTTCGGCGGCGCTGTGGAAAAATGCCCGACGAGGGAATACGGAAGGGCTCAGATGAGCGTACGCGATGCAGAAGACCCGCTTATGAAGGGACTCAGCGCCTCATCCCAGGTTTGGATGTCGCACGGGGACACAATCACCGAGATTCCATCTGCCTACCATATAATCGCCTCCACCGAGGATGTGCCGATTGCGGCGTTCAGAATCGGGGGCGAGAAGACCTGGGGACTCCAGTTCCATCCGGAGGTCTATCACAGCACCGAAGGGCCGAAGCTTCTTGAGAACTTCGTCAAGGGCGTATGCGGCTGCAAGGGTGACTGGACAAGCGAGAGTTTCATCAGCCAGACCGTGCGCGAGCTCAAGGAAAAGCTCGGCGAGGACAAGGTCGTTCTTGGCCTTTCCGGCGGAGTGGATTCAAGCGTTGCTGCGATGCTGCTTCACCGCGCCATCGGAGACCGTCTCCACTGCATTTTCGTGGACTCCGGCCTTATGAGAAAGAACGAGGCTGCCGAGGTGCTTGAGTCCTATAAGGGTATGGGACTGAATGTGAGAGGGATAGACGCGAGCGAGAAGTTCATCGGCGACCTTCGCGGAGTGACCGACCCGGAGCAGAAGAGAAAAATCATCGGCCGCGATTTCGTTGAAGTGTTCAACGCAGCGGCGGGCGAAATCAAGGATGTGAAGTGGCTCGGCCAGGGTACGATTTATCCCGATGTCGTTGAGTCGGCAAAGGTGAACGGCACGGCTGTGGTCATAAAGTCCCACCACAATGTGGGCGGACTCCCGGAGAAGATGAATCTCAAGGTTGTGGAGCCGTTGCGTCTGCTGTTCAAGGATGAAGTAAGGAGAGTCGGTCGGCAGCTGGGCATAAGCGAGAGGCTAATCGGAAGGCATCCGTTCCCGGGTCCGGGACTCGGAATCCGCATAATCGGAGAAATCACTCCTGAAAAGGTCCACATCCTTCAGGAAGTTGACTACATCTACATCGAGACCCTCCGCGAGACCGGCCTCTACGACAAGGTTTGGCAGGCTGGGGCAATCCTCCTTCCGGTTCAGAGCGTGGGAGTTATGGGCGACGAGAGGACCTACGAGAGGTGCGTGGCGCTCCGGGCAGTGACCTCGGTTGACGGAATGACCGCCGACTGGGCGCATCTGCCTTACGATGTGCTTGCACGGCTGTCGAACGAGATTATAAATAAGGTGAAGGGCGTGAACCGCGTGGTGTACGATATATCATCAAAACCGCCTGCAACCATCGA
>CAYNDY010000067.1:5566-9678 GCA_964396105.1 uncultured Muribaculaceae bacterium | reverse complement strand
CGTACTGCATCTTTTTATGCCAATTTCGCTCCAAGTGGATACATAAAGTTATGAACAAAATCTTCAAGATGCTCTCTGCAGCAACAATTGCGGGTTGCGCCGCCTCCTGCGCCGCTCCCAAAGACAAAGTCCCCTCAGACTTCAAATACCTTATCGACGAGTTCGCCGACCTGAAAATTATGCGCTACACCGTTCCGGGCTGGGACGAGTTGAGCCTGAGGCAGAAGGAATATGTCTATCACCTCAGCGAGGCGGCAAAATATGGCCGCGACATCCTTTGGGACCAGAACTGCAAGGTGAACCTTCCTGTACGCCACCTTCTTGAAAACATACTCGAAAACTACGCCGGGGATAAGCAGTGTGCTGAATACAAGGACTTTGAGGTCTATGCGAAGAGAGTGTTCTTCTCCAACGGCATCCACCACCACTATGCCGAGGAAAAGTTCTTCCCTGCGTGCCCGAGGGAGTATTTCGCTTCCCTGATGGCGGCAGTGGGGCAGGAGAATCCCGAGCTTCTTGAAGCCATTTATTCCCCTACGCTCTACCGCTGGAGAAAAACAGATGAAGGGGACATAGTGAAGGGCTCTTCCGTGAACTTCTACGAGGGAGTGACGAGGGCCGAAGTCGACGCATTCTATGCCGCTAAGACCGACCCGTCTGACAAGACCCCTGTTTCCTACGGGCTCAACAGCAAGGTGGTAAAGGGCCCGGACGGAGTGGTCCGTGAGGAGATTTATAAGGAGGGCGGACTTTACGGAGCGGCGATTGAAAAAATCGTAGCCGAGCTCGAAAAGGCCTCCGAGGTGGCTGAGAGCCCGCTTCAGAAGCAGTACATCACAACTCTTATCGACTACTACCGTAGCGGTGACCTTCGCCTTTGGGACAAATACAACATCGAATGGGTGCAGGACACGCTCGGAACCGTGGATTTTGTGAACGGATTCATAGAGGACTACAACGACCCGCTCGGCCGCAAGGCGACCTGGGAGGCTCTTGTGAATGTGCGTGACGCACAGGCTTCGGAGCGCACCGTGAAACTTTCCGAGAACGCCCAGTGGTTCGAGGACCATTCTCCGGTGGCGCCCCAGTTTAAGAAGCCTACCGTGAAGGGAGTTTCCGCGAAAGTGATTGATGCTGTGACGCTTGCCGGCGACTGCTACCCTGCAACCCCGATTGGAATCAACCTTCCGAACGCCGACTGGATCCGCAAGGAGCACGGCTCAAAGTCCGTCACGATTGCGAACATAACCCACGCCTACGACTATGCGGCCCAGGAGTCTCCCAAGAGCACTCTCACCGAGTTCGCCTACGACGAGGTTGAAATCGCCCTCGCGAAGAAATATCTTGCCCTCACCGACGAGATTCACACCGACCTCCACGAATGCCTCGGACACGGCAGCGGACAGCTTCTTCCGGGCACCTCGCCGGGCGCTCTCGGAGAATACAGCTCCACTCTTGAGGAGACCCGCGCCGACCTTTTCGGTCTCTATTATATGGCTGATCCAAAGCTCCTGGAACTCGGCATCCTTCCGGACGGCGAGGCCTACAAAGCTATGTATTCCAATTACATACGCAACGGCCTGATGGTTCAGTTCTCCCGCGTCGAGTTCGGGAAGAAAAACACCGAGGCGCATATGCAGAACCGCAAGCTGATTGCCCAGTGGTGCTACGAGAGGGGCCTCGGGGACAACGTGATTGAGAAAAAGGTGCGCGACGGCAAGACCTATTTCGTCGTGAACGACTATCCTGCCCTCCGCTCTCTTTTCGGAGAGCTTCTCGCTGAGGTTCAGCGCATTAAATCCGAAGGCGACTACGCCGCCGGGAAGGCTCTTGTGGAGAATTACGCGGTGAACATTGACCCGGAAATTCATAAGGAAGTGCTCGAAAGGTACGCTTCCCTCGGCCTCAAACCTTACGGAGGCTTCGTGAACCCGAGGATTGAGCCTGTGGAAAAGGGCGGCAAAATTGTGGACTACGCCATTTCCTACACCGACGGCTATCTGGAGCAGATGCTGGAGTACGGACACAAGTACCGTACATTATAATATATAGGTGCCCCGGAAGGTTTTGTCTATGGACGGGTTCAGGTTTCAGAAGGACTACGGCTACTATCTGAAGATAGAGTGTGCGATGTCGCCAAACACGGTTTCGGCGTACCTTAGCGACCTGTCCCTCTTTTTCGCCGCAGTGGGAAAAGACCCTGTTGATGTCACTCCGGAGGACATAATCAACTATCTCGCTACCTGTAGCGCCCACCTTTCCAAGCGCTCACAGGCCCGTCTTCTGAGCTCCCTGCACTCCTTCTACGGCTACCTCATCGCCGAGGGCGAGGTGGAGGAAAACCCCTCCGATGCCGTGGACGCGCCGAAAATGGGAAAATATCTCCCTGCGGTGCTCTCGGTGGAGGAAGTGGGCAGGCTCATAGATGCCGTGGACACCGAAGGGGAGAGGTTCGGACGGAGGGATAGGGCAATCCTCGAGACTATGTACGGGCTCGGGCTGAGGGTTTCGGAGGCTGTGAACCTGAGAATTTCCAACATCTATTTTGACGATGGCTGCGTCAGCATAATCGGAAAGGGGAACAAACAGAGGCTCGTTCCGCTTGGGGATATGGCAAGGGACGCGATAGAGGCATACCTCGAAGTCCGTGAGACCCCCGCAGACCGCGAGAGTGCCGACATACTGTTTCTAAACCGTTTCGGCCGCGCTCTTTCCCGCGTGGCGGTGTTTAAGCTCATAAAGGCGTATGCCGTGAAGGCGGGAATCACCAAGGAAATCTCTCCCCACACTCTCCGCCACTCTTTCGCGACCCACCTTGTGGAAAACGGCGCCGACCTTCGCGCAGTCCAGGAAATGCTGGGCCACGAAAGCATCCTCACCACCGAAATCTACACCCACATCGACACCTCCACCTGGCAGAGGGACGTTCTCAGTCACCACCCGAAGTATTAGGGGGTAGTTCCACATTCAATTATAAGGTATGAAACGAATAATATTTTTAATGATAATTTCATCTGTTATGTCAATTAACCTTAGTGCCCGGAGTTTGTCCGAGCGTCAGCTGCATCTTGCGACCTGTGCCGCTCTTGAGGCGCAGGGAGACTTGGAGCGTCTGGAGACTGCCGTGCGCAGCGCTCTGGACGGGGGAGTAACCGTCAATGAACTCAAGGAAGCCTTTTCTCAGCTTTATGCCTACACCGGTTTTCCGCGTTCGCTCAACGCGCTGGGAGTGCTTGGCAAGGTGCTTGAAAATCCGGGCGAAGGTTGGCAGGAGGGAAGGCCCTGGACGCGTCCCGCCCTTTGGGACGATGCCGCCGCGGCGCTTAAAACGGGAACCGAGGTGCAGACCACCCTCTCCGGAGGGCCGTTCAACTATGCCTTCTGCCCGCAGGACGACTACTATCTTAAATCCCATCTTTTCGGCGACATCTTCGCCGGCGACATTCTTACTCCCGCCGACAGGGAAATCGTGACCGTGGCGGCGCTGTCGGCTCTGAAAGGCGTTGCTCCGCAGCTTGCTTCCCACAAGGCCGGGGCAGTGCGCCTGGGGAATACGCAGGAGCAGATTGACGAGCTTTGCAAATACTTGAGTGACAACGGCCTGAGCCAGTGCGACTGCGCTGCGGACGCTGCTGCGGGAGACTGGAAGCAGGGAAAGCCGAACACCGGTTATGCCAGGTATTTCGTCGGCAACAGCTATCTTAATCCGGTGGTTCCGGTGAACCTTGAGAGTGCGGGTGAAAGCGCCCTGCCCCTTTCTACCGTGACTTTCGAACCCGGTTGCCGAAACAACTGGCACATCCATCACGGCGCCCGTCAGATTCTTATCTGCGTGAGCGGACGCGGCTGGTATCAGGAGTGGGGCAAGGCGGCTGTGGCTCTGAAGGCCGGCGATGTCGTGGACATCCCGGAGGGCGTGAAGCACTGGCACGGGGCGCAGAAGGACTGCTGGTTCCAGCACCTGGCGGCGCACGTGGCTGTGGAGAACAGCTGCCCGGGGGCGGAGGCCAATGAGTGGCTGGAGCCTGTCGGGGACGCGGAGTACTTGGCGCTTTAGCTGGGACGGGGGCTCGCTGCGCTGCGTTTGCGAGATTTGAGCGCTGCGCTTCGCT
>CAYNDY010000067.1:0-5466 GCA_964396105.1 uncultured Muribaculaceae bacterium | reverse complement strand
GAGGGATTCGTTGAGGAAAAAATGGTGAGCCATTTTTTTCTCAACAGATCCCTGGGCCTCCCGGCGGGTCCTTGCGACTGAGATTGGCACGCAATCAGAGAGCCGCACGGCCTTCGGCCTTGCTTGGTTTTGTGTTGGAAAAAACTCTTAGGAGAGCGAGCTCTCCACGAGGTTTTTCCCAACACAAAACCGCCCTCGCTTTTGGCGAGGGCGGCTCTCTGATTGCTTTCGTTTTCAGTTGCGGAGAGTGAGGGATTCGAACCCCCGGAGGCTTTCACCTCAACAGTTTTCAAGACTGCCGCCTTAAACCACTCGGCCAACTCTCCAAGCCTTTGAGAGAGGTTTTTCTCAAAGGGACTGCAAAGGTAGTCATTATTTCATTTCCTGCAAATTTTTTTTCGATTTTTTAACTTGAATTGGGCGGTGACTTGCTTCAGCCTTTGATTTTCAGATTGTTCGGGGCGATGAAACATTATCGGCGGCAACGATTGCAGTTATGGGAAAAATCACTAAATTTGCGCCGCTTCTTTCGAAAGGGGATTGAGAGACGGGCGGAAAGAGGCCTGGAGGAACTTCCTAAGTTCTTGATTTAGAATACAATAATAATAAAATAACACAAAATGAGTGAAAAGAAACTCAATCTGAAGTATGCGGTTTGTCTTCCGATAGCCCTGCTTCTTTTTCTGCTCCTTTGGTTTTTCCCTATTGAACCGGTAACCATCGGAAACCTTACTTTCGGCTATGACCTTTTCTTCGGAGAAGGCGTCCTCTCTCAGGTGGAGGCCAGGGTCATCGCCCTCTTCGCGCTTGCCGCAATGTTCTGGATTTTTGAAATCATCCCTACCTGGTGCACCTCCACGATGATTATCGTCCTGATGCTCCTCACGGTTTCAGACCAGGCGGCTTTCACCTTCGCTTCCGACTCCAATGTCGGTTCTCTCGTAAGCTACAAGTCCATCCTCGCCACCTTCGCCGAGCCTACGGTGATGCTCTTCCTCGGCGGATTTGCCCTCGCCCTCTGCGCAACCAAGGTCGGCCTTGACGCACAGCTCGCCCGCATTCTTATGGCCCCGTTCGGTAAGAACCCTAAGATGGTGCTCCTTGGCTTCCTGTTCGTGATCGGACTCTTCTCAATGTTTATGAGCAACACCGCCACTGCCGCAATGATGCTCGCCTTCCTCGCTCCGGTCCTGAGGAGCCTGCCGGATGACGGAAAAGGCAAAATCGGTCTTGCGCTTGCAATTCCTATCGCTGCAAACATCGGCGGAATCGGCACCCCTATCGGAACGCCGCCTAACACCATCGCGCTGAAATATCTCAACGAGCCTTCATTCATCGAGGACATCAACTGCCGCCTCGCTTCCGCAGGGGAGAGCCTCGGAGTCACTTTCGAGCCTATCGCCCGCATCGGATTCCCTGAGTGGTGCGCTGTGATGGTGCCTTTCGCCATCGTTATGCTCCTTTTCTCCTGGGTTGTGCTTCTTCTGCTCTTCCCGTTCAAGGTCAAGGAGATTGAACTCAAAATCGAGAGCAACCCTAAAAAGGACAAGAACTACTGGATTGTTGTCGTCACTTTCATCATCACGGTGCTTCTGTGGATGACCGAGAATATCCACGGACTTAACTCTTATGTGGTCGCTATGATTCCTGTGGGAGTTTTCGCAACAACCGGAGTCCTCGGCAAGAAAGAGCTCAAGGCCCTCGACTGGGATGTGCTCTGGATGGTTGCCGGAGGTTTCGCCCTGGGTCTTGCGCTTAACAAGACAGGTCTTGCAACACACCTTGTTACGGCAATTCCGTTCGGAGAGTGGATGCCGCTCCTCGTTCTGGTTGTCGCAGGTCTGCTCGCATACTTCCTCTCCAACTTCATTTCGCACTCTGCGGCTTCGGCTCTTCTCGTGCCTATCCTTGCGGCTGTCGCAACCGGAATGGCCGGCAATCCTGCATTCGAGGCCATCGGCGGTGCTTCCACCCTCATCGTTACTGTGGCTGTTACCTGCTCCCTCGCAATGCTCTTCCCGATCTCCACTCCGCCGAACGCCATCGCGCACTCCACCGGTCTCATCAAGACCAAGGATATGGCCCTCACCGGCGCAATCATCGGTGGCGTGGGTATTGTGCTGCTGTACTTGGTGATGACTCTTATCGGTCTTCCTAAGTTCTAACAGCGGAATTTAATATAAAGCGGATTGCTGCGTTGTGCGGTAAACTTTTTGTGGAGCGAAATGCTCCTCTTTGAAATGAATTTTATGAAAAATTCTTATAGAATTGTGATTGCGGTGATGGCACTTCTGACCCTGTCAGCAAGTGCCATTGCTGCGGATTGGAAGGACAACATCAAGCTTTACGGCTTTGTCCGCAACTATATGGCCTACGACTCAAGGGAGAGTCTCGCGGGAACGGGCGACCTGTTCTACTATCTTCCTAAGGATCATAACCTCAATGACGCTGGCGAGGACCTCAATCAGAAGAACCAGTTCAGGTTCCTTTCCATCACGACGCGCCTCGGCGTGGATGTGCTCGGCTTCCAGTGGGGCCGCACTACTTTCGGCGGAAAGATTGAAACCGACTTCTATGCCGGACTTTCCGGAGTGACGGGCACGGCGACCCTTCGTCTTCGTCAGGCCTACATAACCGCAGCCTGGAAGGACCTCCAGCTGGGAGAGTCCTCTGCCTCTGTGAATCTTAAGATAGGCCAGGCGTGGCATCCGATGGCGGCCGACCTATGCCCGGTGTTCACCCTTGAGGTGGGAGTGCCGTTCGGCCCTTTCAACCGCTCGCCGCAGATTACCCTCGACGCCAATCTCGGTGATCATTTCACCCTCACGGCTTCAGCCCTCTGGCAGATGCAGTACACCTCCACGGGCCCTGACGGCGCTTCGGCGAACTACATCAAATACTCCTGCACCCCTGAAGGCTATCTGGGCCTGAGCTACAAAACCGGCGGATTCCTCGCAAGGGTGGGAGCTGATGTCCTGAGCATAAAACCCCGCACGACTGGTGAGGGCGGATATTATGACGAGGCCGGAGCGTGGAACACTACCACAGTGAAAGTTTCCGACCGCATCACCACGGTCTCTCCGTTTGCCTATGTTCAATATGTGAACGGCGGCTTCGAGTTCAAGGCGAAGACCATCTATGCCTCCGCAGGCGAACATATGAACATCCAGGGCGGCTACGGAATTACGAAAAAATGCACCGGGGAAGGTGAGGACGGACATTATGAATATGCCCCTATCCACACCTCATCCACCTGGGCCACAGTCGCTTACACTTTCGCAAAGATCTGGAAACCGATGATTATGGCGGGTTATTACAGGAATCTCGGAACCTCCGAGGATCTCCTTAACACCGACGGAAATGTTCTCGAAAGCGATTTCTATTTCGCCAAGAACAGCTACCGCAACCTTAATCAGCTCTACCGCATCTCCCCGTCCATTGTCTGCACTCTCGGCCGCTTCAGCATCGGTCTGAACTATGAACTTAGCGGTGCGCAGTACGGAACTCCGGGGACTGCGACCGTCGGCACCAAGACGGTGAATGTCTATAATGTGCACGGCCTTGCGCTGGACGGCCTTCACTGGGTGTATAACCACCGCGTGCAGGCGATGTTCAAGTTCAGTTTTTAAGCATCCTCGAATTGGGGGCGGTCTGCCGCGTTGCGCTCCCTCCTGATTTATTATAGCCGCCCTGCCGGGGCGGCTATTTTTATGTTCAAATAAAATCGTAAATTTGTAGGATTTTGAAAATCGACTAAATCTGAAAATTTATGAAACTTTATAAAAAACTCAATGGCTTCCGGGAGAAATATGTCGACACTCTCGCCAAGCTCTATGATTACGCGACGACATTCTACGACTCCAGACCGATGTCGGAACTGCTCGGCACGGATCTGAAATACACCTACGGCAGCTTCAAACACCAGTGCGACGCACTTTCCCGCAAACTTTCCCAGTACGGAATCGGAGCCGGGGACCGTGTCGCAGTGCTTTCGCAGAACACCCCGAACTGGACCGTGGCGATGTTCTCCCTCGTGCCTTTCGGCAGGGTGATGGTCCCGATTCTTCCGGACTCGTCCGAGAACGAAATCACCAACATCCTCACCCATTCCGGCTGCAAGGCCATCTATGTTTCCAAGCGCTACCTCAGCAAGGTCTCAAAGGAGTGTATCGAAAAACTTACGCTTGTCATTGACATAGAGGACTTTACGCTCATTCATCGTGACGATGAAGCCTTCACCTGCGACGGCCGCACCATAGCCCCGCAGCCTGACGACCTCGCCACAATAATCTACACCTCCGGCACCACCGGAAACGCGAAGGGAGTGATGCTCAGCCACCGCAACCTCTGCACTAACATAGTGATTTCCTATCACGCTCACAAAACCAGCGAAAAAGACATCTGGCTGTCAATTCTTCCGATGGCGCACACCTACGAAATGAGCATCGGAGTGCTCTACCCGATGTTTGTGGGCGGAAAAGTCGTATATCTTCAGAAACCTCCTACGGCGACCGTGCTGATGGCGGCTCTGAAAAAAGTCAGGCCGACGATTATGCTCTCCGTGCCTCTCATCATTGAGAAGATGTACAAGGCGAGCATCCTTCCGACCATCCAGAAGAGCCGAATCCTCAAGTGGATGCACCGCAAGATGGCTCCGGTTCTCTACTGGTTCGTGGGCCTGAGGCTGAAGAGAACCTTCGGCGGCCGCATAAAGTTCTTCGGCATCGGCGGCGCGAAGCTCAACCCTGCAGTTGAGAAATTCCTCAAGAAAGCCCGTTTCAACTACGCCATCGGCTACGGTATGACCGAGTGCGCACCGCTCATCTGCACGGCAGGGGTGAAACAGACCCACGTCGGCACAACCGGAGGAGCGGCCTACGGAGTGGATGTGAAACTGATAAATGTGAACCCGGAGACAGGGGAGGGCGAGATTGTGGTGAAGGGAGACAATGTTATGCTGGGCTACTACAAGGACCCTGAGCGCACCAAGGCGGCGTTCACCGAAGACGGCTGGTTCCGCACCAACGACCTCGCTACGGTGGACTCAAAGGGCCGCTACAGCATCCGGGGACGTCTGAACAATATGATTCTGGGCCCGTCCGGCGAAAATATCTACCCGGAGGAGATAGAAAAGGTAATCAACGACTTCGAGGGCGTGGACGAGTCGCTCGTTGTGGAGAGGGACGGCAAACTTGTCGCCCTGGTGCAGCTGAGCAGCAATGTCCTGGACTGGAATCAGGACAGCGAGGACCAGCTTTTCGAGAAAATCGAATCCAGCAAGAAGGCCATCCTCAGTTACGTGAACAAGAAGGTCAACCGTTCCTCCAAGGTCAACGACATCGAGGTGGTGAAGGAGCCGTTCGAGAAAACCGCCACCCACAAAATCCGCCGCTTCAAATACAAATCCGCCGACCAGAAAGACTCCAAGTCTCAGCCTAAGCAGGAGCAACAGTCTTCAGACGAGTC
>CAYNDY010000066.1:0-9820 GCA_964396105.1 uncultured Muribaculaceae bacterium | reverse complement strand
TACCGCCGACGTGGAAGGTACGGAGGGTAAGCTGGGTACCAGGCTCACCGATGGACTGTGCGGCGATGACTCCGACAACCTCTCCCTTCTCGACCATCCTGCTGGTGGCGAGGTTACGTCCGTAGCACTTCGCGCAGACACCCTTGCGGGACTCGCAGGTGAGCACTGAACGGATTTCAACCTGCTCGATAGGAAGGCTCTCGATGAGGGCTGCAATGTCCTCGGTGATCTGCTCGCCTGCCGGAACGATGAGCTCGCCGGTGAGCGGGTTGAACACGTCGTGCACTGAAGTACGTCCGAGAATCCTCTCTCCGAGTGACTCAACGACCTCATCCTTGCTCTTGATGGCGGTAGCGATGAGTCCGCGGAGCGTGCCGCAGTCCTCCTCGTTGATGATCACGTCGTGAGAAACATCCACAAGACGCCTTGTAAGGTAACCTGCATCGGCAGTCTTGAGGGCGGTATCGGAAAGTCCCTTACGGGCACCGTGGGTGGAGATGAAGTACTCGAGCACTGACATACCTTCCTTCAGGTTGGTGGTGACAGGGTTCTCGATAATCTCGGCTCCTGCCGCTCCGGCCTTCTGAGGCTTCGCCATAAGTCCACGCATACCGCAGAGCTGTTTGATCTGCTGTGTTGAACCGCGGGCTCCGGAGTCAAGCATCATATAGACAGGGTTGAAGCCCTGCTGGTCAGCGGAAATCTGCTGCTCGACGATCTTGGTGATCTTGGTGTCGATGCCGGACCAGAGGTCGATGACCTTGTTGTAACGCTCGTTGTTGGTGATGAAACCCATCTGGAAGTTGGACTTGATTTCCTCGACGGTCTTGTAGCCGTCCTCGATGATCTTGGTCTTCTCCTCCGGGATGATCACATCGCCCAGGTTGAATGACAGTCCGCCTTCGAACGCCTTGCGGTATCCAAGGTTCTTGATGTCGTCAAGGAACTGTGCGGTGCGTGAGATGCTCGTATTCTTGATTACGACAGAAATGATCTTTCTGAGGGATTTCTTTCCGAGGACCTCGTTCACATACGGAACCTGCTCAGGGACGAACTGGTTGACGATGATTCTTCCTGCGGAAGTCTCCACCATCTCAGTTCCCTTTGAAGGGTCCATCTTGTCCTTTGGAAGCCTTACCAGAATCTTCGCGTGCACGTCAATCGCCTTCTCGTTGTAGGCGATGATGACTTCCTCAGGTCCATAGAACTTCAGACCCTCTCCCTTCGCTCCCGGACGGAGCTTGGTGATGTAGTAGAGTCCGAGCACCATATCCTGTGAAGGCACGGTGATAGGGGTTCCGTTCGCAGGGTTCAGGATGTTGTGTGAACCGAGCATAAGGAGCTGGGCCTCCATAATGGCCGCGTTGCCGAGCGGAAGGTGCACCGCCATCTGGTCACCGTCGAAGTCGGCGTTGAATGCCGTGCAGGCGAGCGGATGGAGCTGGATTGCCTTGCCCTCGATCATCTTAGGCTGGAAGGCCTGAATACCGAGTCGGTGAAGTGTAGGGGCACGGTTGAGAAGAACCGGATGACCCTTCATCACGTTCTCGAGAATATCCCAGATGACAGGATCTTTCCTGTCCACGATTTTCTTTGCAGACTTGACGGTCTTTACGATGCCCCTCTCGATCAACTTTCTGATGATGAACGGCTTGTAAAGCTCCGCAGCCATAAGTTTAGGAAGACCGCACTCGTGCATCTTCAGCTCAGGTCCTACGACGATGACTGAACGTGCAGAGTAGTCGACCCTCTTACCGAGGAGGTTCTGACGGAAACGTCCCTGCTTACCCTTGAGGCTGTCGGAGAGTGACTTGAGCGCGCGGTTTGCCTCGCTCTTCACTGCGTTGGACTTCTTCGAGTTGTCGAAGAGGGAGTCAACAGCCTCCTGAAGCATACGCTTCTCGTTGCGGAGGATGACTTCCGGAGCCTTGATCTCGATGAGCCTCTTCAGGCGGTTGTTGCGGATGATTACCCTACGGTAGAGGTCGTTGAGGTCTGAGGTTGCGAACCTTCCTCCGTCAAGCGGAACGAGCGGACGAAGGTCAGGCGGAATGACCGGAATGACCTTGAGAATCATCCACTCAGGACGGTTTATGCCCTTTGACTCCTGGAACCACTTCACGATGGCAAGTCTCTTGAGGCAGTCAGCTTTCCTCTGCTGGGAGGTCTCGGTGGCAATCTTCTCACGAAGCTCCGCTGCAAGGACATCGACGTCGATTTCCTTGAGGAGTTCGTAGATTGACTCAGCTCCCATTCCTGCACGGAACTTTGCCGGATCGTCGTCCGGAAGGTTCTGGTTGTCAGGGAACTGCGCGATGATGTCGAGGTACTCGTCCTCTGAGAGGAGGTCGAGTTTCTGGAGACCCGTCTCGCCCGGGGCAGTCACGATATACTTTTCATAATATATGACTGACTCGAGCTTCTTGGAAGGCAGACCGAGGAGCGCGGCGATTTTGTTCGGAGCGGACTTGAAGTACCAGATGTGGGCTACAGGGACGGTGAGCTCGATGTGGCCCATCCTTTCCCTTCTCACCTTCTTCTCTGTCACCTCAACGCCGCAGCGGTCGCAGACGATTCCGCGGTACTTGATTCTCTTGTACTTTCCGCAATGGCACTCGTAATCCTTGGTAGGACCGAAGATCTTCTCACAGAAAAGGCCGTCGCGCTCAGGCTTGTAGGTCCTGTAGTTCACCGTCTCCGGCTTCAGAACCTCTCCGGAAGACCTCTCTTTGATGTCCTCCGGGGAAGCGAGCGATATGCTGATTCTTTCGAAATTGCTTTTAACCTTGTTATCTTTATTAAAAGTCGGCATATTTCTAAAATTTCAAAATTATCCTAAATTAATCCAATGTCACCTTGAGACCCAGACCGCGAAGCTCGTGGAGGAGGACGTTGAGGGACTCAGGAATACCCGGAGTCGGCATCAGATCGCCCTTGACGATTGCCTCGTATGTCTTTGAACGTCCTGTGACGTCATCGGATTTGACTGTAAGAATCTCCTGGAGAACGTTTGCTGCCCCGAATGCCTCGAGCGCCCAAACCTCCATCTCACCGAAACGCTGACCTCCGAACTGGGCTTTACCGCCGAGAGGCTGCTGTGTGATGAGAGAGTAAGGACCGATGGACCTTGCGTGCATCTTGTCGTCGACCATATGACCCAGTTTGATCATATAGATGACACCCACGGTTGCAGGCTGGTCGAACCAGTCGCCGGTGCCGCCGTCGCGGAGGTAGGTCTTGCCGTAGCGCGGAAGTCCCGCCTTGTCGGTGTAGGCGCAGATGTCCTCAAGCGAAGCACCGTCGAAGATAGGGGTGGAGAACTTGAGTCCGAGTATGTCGCCGGCCCATCCGAGCACGGTCTCATAAATCTGACCGAGGTTCATACGTGAAGGCACGCCGAGCGGGTTCAGAACGATGTCCACAGGGGTTCCGTCCTCAAGGAACGGCATATCCTCGTCGCGGACGACCTTCGCTACGATACCCTTGTTACCGTGGCGGCCGGCCATCTTGTCACCGACTCTGATCTTCCTCTTGCGGGCAACATAAACCTTTGCAAGCTGAAGCACTCCGTTGTTGAGCTCGTCGCCGACCTTGATGCGGTCAATTTCCCTCTTCGACTTTGCTGCCTCTTCCTTGTAGGCGATGCAGTAGTTGTTGATGAGTTCCTTGACGAGAAGGTTGGTGTTCTTCTCAGAGGTCCACTTCTGGGTATTGATGTTCTCGTAGTCGATGTCGCGAAGGGTTGCGGCCTTGATGGTCTCGCCCTTAGGGATGATTTCGACTCCGTAGAGGTCGCTGATTCCGGCGCTCTTCTTTCCTTCAACAAGCACAAGAAGTTTGTCGAGGAAACGTGCCCTGAGAGCCTCTGCCTTGACATTGAACTCTTCCTCTGCCTTCTCGATCCTGACCTTCTGGTCGGCTTTCGCCTGCCTCTTGTTTCCGGAAGCGTTGCCTGCCTTGGAGTAGAGGGCGGTCTTGATGATTGTTCCGTCGAGTGACGGGTTGGCCTTGAGGGAAGCGTCCTTCACGTCACCTGCCTTGTCGCCGAAGATGGCGCGGAGAAGTTTCTCCTCAGGTGAAGGGTCGCTCTCGCCCTTAGGGGTAATCTTACCTATCATAATGTCACCCGGCTCGATGTGGGCACCGACCCTGATGATACCGTTCTCGTCGAGGTTGCGGGTTGCGTCCTCGCTGACGTTAGGAATGTCGGATGTGAGCTCCTCCACTCCCCTCTTGGTGTCGCGCACCTCGAGGAGGTACTCCTCCACGTGGATGGAAGTGAGGATATCCCAGCGGATCATCCTCTCCGAGAGCACGATTGCATCCTCGTAGTTGTAACCCTTCCACGGCATAAACGCCACTTTGAGGTTGCGTCCGAGGGCGAGCTCGCCGTTCTGGGTGGCGTAGCCTTCGGTGAGGACCTGTCCCTTCTCCACCTTGTCACCCTTGCGGACGATAGGCTTGAGGAGGATGGTTGTGCTCTGGTTGGTGCGGCGGTAGATAGGGAGCTGATATACGGTGATGTCGTCGTTGAAGCTTACGAACTTCTCGTCTTCAGTCCTTTCGTACTTGACGTGGATTTCCTTTGCGTCAACATAGACAACCTCGCCCTTGCGCTCCGCCATAACCTGAGTCCTTGAATCCAGGCAGACCCTTTCCTCAAGACCGGTTCCCACGATAGGAGCCTCAGGGCTGAGGAGCGGAACTGCCTGCCTCATCATATTCGCACCCATAAGCGCACGGTGGGCATCATCGTGCTCGAGGAACGGAATGAGGGAGGCTGCGACTGAAGCGATCTGGTTAGGAGCGACGTCCATATAGTTCACTTCGTCCTTAGTTACAACCGGGAAGTCGGCGCCGTAGCGGCAGAGAATCCTGTCTTCGAGGATGTTGCCGTTGTCGTCCATCTTCACGTTTGCGAGGGAGACCATCTGGTTCTCCTCCTCCTCGGCGCTCATATACTGCCATCCGCTGTTGCTCAGGTCCACCTTTCCGTTCTCCACCTTGCGGTAAGGAGTCTCGATGAATCCGAGGTTGTTGATGCGGGCATATACGCACAGTGAGGAGATAAGTCCGATGTTCGGGCCTTCAGGAGTCTCGATAGGGCACAGACGACCGTAGTGGGTGTAGTGCACGTCTCGAACCTCGAATCCCGCCCTGTCGCGGGAAAGACCTCCCGGGCCGAGGGCTGAAAGACGCCTCTTGTGGGTCATCTCGGAAAGCGGGTTGGTCTGGTCCATAAACTGGGAGAGCTGGCTCGTTCCGAAGAATGAATTGATCACTGAAGAGAGGGTCTTCGCGTTGATGAGGTCGGTCGGGGCGAACTGCTCGCTGTCCCTCACGTTCATCCTCTCGCGGATTGTCCTCGCCATTCTTGAGAGTCCGACGTTGAACTGGTTTGCGAGCTGCTCGCCCACGGTTCTTACACGACGGTTGCTCAAGTGGTCGATGTCATCGACCGTAGCCTTGGAGTTGATGAGCTGGATGAGATATTTGATGATCTCGATAATGTCGGTATTGGTGAGGACACGGATGTTCTCGTCAATGCTGAGATTAAGCTTCTTGTTAAGACGATACCTGCCCACGTCTCCGAGGTCATACCTCTTGTCCGAGAAGAACAGCTTGTCGATGACGTCCCTTGCGGTTGCCTCATCAGGCGGTTCTGAGTTGCGGAGCTGTTTGTAGATGTAGTTCACAGCCTCGGTCTCGGTGGAGGTTGTATCCTTCTGGAGGGTGTTGAATATGATGGCGTACTCGTTGACATTGGCGTCCTCCTTCTGGAGAAGGATGGTCTTCACGTCAGCGTCGTGGAGCTGTTCGACTGCATCCTGGTCGAGGATTGCGCCACGCTCAAGTATGGTCGTGATCCTCTCGGTCGGAATGGTCTCTCCGGTATCCTCGTCAACGAATTCCTCGATATAGGTCTTTACAACCTTTGCGGCGAGCTTGCGTCCCTGGAACTTCTGAAGGTTCTCCTCAGTTGCCTCAACCTCGTCAGCAAGGCCGAATATATCGACGATGTCCTTGTCAGAATTGAATCCGATTGCTCGGAGAAGAGTTGTGACAGGAAGTTTTTTCTTTCGGTCGATGTAGGCATACATCACATTGTTGATGTCAGTCGCGAACTCTATCCAGGAACCCTTGAACGGGATGATTCTGGCAGAATAGAGCTTTGTGCCGTTGGCGTGGATGCTGGATCCGAAGAATACGCCCGGCGAGCGGTGGAGCTGCGATACGATGATGCGCTCTGAGCCGTTGATGATGAATGTGCCGCCCGGGGTCATATACGGGATATTGCCGAGGTACACATCCTGAACCTTCGTGTCGAAGTCTTCGTGCTCAGGGTCGCTGCAGGAAAGGCGAAGTTTTGCCTTCAGAGGGACGCTGTATGTCTGTCCTCTCTCCAGACACTCTTCGATCGAGTACTGAGGCGGGTCTATGAAGTAGTCGATGAACTCGAGCTTATAGTTGTTGCGCGTGTCTTCGATCGGGAAAATCTCCTGAAATACCTGATACAGACCTTCATTCTTCCTATTCTCAGGGGTAGTTTCGAGCTGGAAGAAATCCTGGAAGGACTTCAGCTGCACCTCGAGAAGGTCAGGGTATTCGAGAAGAATCTTTGATGTTGCGAAGGAAATTCGCTGATTTTTAGACTTTTGTGACATCTTCTGCCCTTATGATATTATGTAAAACATAAATACGACAAAAAGGTTTAGGGTCTACCTGGACCCTAAACCTGAGATTGTTCCCCTCTGGGGAAGCGGGGCGAAGTTATTTAACCTCAACTTCGGCGCCTGCCTCTTCAAGGGCAGCTTTGAGTTCGTCAGCCTCTGCCTTAGATGCCTTCTCCTTGATTGCTGTAGGAGCCTTGTCTACGAGGTCCTTAGCTTCCTTAAGTCCAAGACCGGTCTTCTCACGAACGACCTTGATGACGTTAAGTTTTGCCTGACCAGCGCTCTTGAGCACTACGTCAAACTCGGTCTGCTCTGCAGGAGCTGCCTCAGCGCCTGCTGCAGGGCCTGCTGCTACTGCAACTGCTGCAGCTGCCGGCTCGATACCATACTCTTCCTTAAGAACGTTTGCAAGTTCCTGAACATCTTTCACAGTGAGGTTTACCAACTCCTCTGCGAGTGCTTTAATGTCTGCCATAATTGTTGATATTTTAAATAGTTAATAATTTTTTATTCGTTTTCTTTCTTTTCCTGGATTGCCTTTACGAGGCCAGCAACAGTGTTGCCTGAGGCGTTCTGCAGAGCGGAGATGACGTTGCGTGCAGGTGCCTGGAGAAGAGCGATGATGTCACCGATGAGTTCTTCCTTGGACTTGATGTTGCAGAGTTCGTCGAGTTTGTTGGCTCCGAGGAATGCGCAGTCCTGAACGAACGCGCCCTTGAGGGCCGGTTTCTCGGCGCCGGCTTCCTGAAGCTTCTTGATGAGCTTTGCAGGAGCGTTAGGCGTTGTGGTGAACATAATTGCGGTAGGACCTTCGAGAGCAGGATAGAGCTCTTTAATGTCGTCGCCGCAAGCCTCGGCAGCCTTGATGAAGAGGGTGTTCTTCACTACGGCAAGCTTGATATCCTTTTCGAAACATTCGCGACGGAGCTTTGAAGTCTGCTCCGCGTTAAGCCCGGAGATGTCGGTAATGTAGAAATTAGGGGTCTCCTTGAGCTGCGCTGAAATTGCGTTGATTACTTCAACTTTAACTTCCTTTCTCATAATTGTAATCTCCTTTATTCAGCAGTTGCGAATGATTTAACATCTACGTGGATTCCAGGGCTCATAGTAGAGCAGATGGAGAGAGACTGGAAATATGTTCCCTTGAGAGTAGAAGGCTTGAGTTTGAGAATTGTGTTCACAACCTCAGTCGCGTTTGCGAGAATCTGCTCAGGGGTGAAGGAAACTTTTCCGATTGCGGTGTGGATGATTCCGGTCTTGTCAACCTTGAAATCAATCTTACCGGCCTTCACTTCCTTGACGGCCTTGCCGATTTCCATCGTCACAGTGCCGGTCTTAGGGTTAGGCATAAGTCCGCGAGGTCCGAGGATACGGCCGATAACGCCGACCTTTGCCATAACTGAAGGTGTACAGATGATGACGTCAACGTCAGTCCAGCCGGCTTTGATCTTCTCGATGTACTCGTCAAGACCTACATAGTCTGCACCGGCTTCCTTTGCCTCGTTCTCCTTGTCAGGAGTGCAGAGTACAAGGACGCGGACAGTCTTACCTGTTCCGTAAGGGAGGGTTACGACGCCACGGACCATCTGGTTCGGTTTGCGCGGATCCACTCCGAGTTTTGCGTGAAGCTCTACAGAAGCGTCAAATTTGGTGAAGGTAACGTCCTTCACAAGCTCACAAGCCTCAGCAAGCTTATACAACTTGGCCTTTTCTACCTTGGCCGTAACCACTTTCTGGTTTTTAGTAAGTTTACCCATAGCTTGAATTATTTAACACCTTCCGGCTTCTCGCCGCCTTCAACCTTAATACCCATACTTCTTGCGGTACCAGCCACCATTGACATTGCTGACCTGAGGGTGAAGCAATTCAAATCCGGCATCTTGGTCTCGGCGATGGTCTTTACCTGATCCCAAGTGATGGTAGCCACTTTCTTCCTGTTAGGCTCTGCAGATGCAGTCTGGATGCCTGCTGCTTCCTTGAGCTGAATCGCTACAGGCGGCTGCTTAACCTCGAAGGTGAATGACTTGTCGCTGTAGACTGTGATTACAACCGGCAGAATCTTGCCTGCGCTCTGCTGAGTGCGGGCGTTGAACTGCTTGCAGAAATCCATAATGTTCAGACCCTTTGAACCAAGAGCAGGTCCAACTGGAGGTGAAGGATTCGCAGCACCGGCTTTGATCTGGAGTTTAATGAATCCAGAAATTTCTTTTGCCATAATACTTGATTATTCTTTTGTTACTTGAGTAAAACTGAGCTCGAGCAGGGTTTTCCTGCCGAAAATCATAACCATAACTTTGAGTTTGCTCCTGTCCTCGACAATTTCCTCGACAGTACCGTCGAAACCGCTGAACGGTCCGTCGGTAATCTTGACTGCATCTCCGACGACGTAGTCTACCACTGTCTCGGCATCAACGGAAGCCTGCTCGTCCTGTTCGCCCAGAAGCCTGCGGACCTCATCGTCACGAAGAGGAATCGGAAGCTTCTCCTCCTGGATCTTGCCACCCTCACGCTTGATTTCCCTCTTCTCGGTCAGGAAACCTGACATATGAGGAACATCGTTGCGGATGATGTACTGAAGCTCCGGAGTAAGTTCGGCCTCGATAAGCACATAACCCGGGAAGTAGAGTCTTTCAGTGCAGACCCTCTTTCCGTCACGGATTTTGTAAACTTTTTCGGTCGGGACGAGAACCTGATTGACGAAATCTTTCTGGCCGAATCTCTCGATTTCTTTCTCGAGATATTCCTTGGCCTTCTTTTCCTTTCCGCCAGCGGTCCTGAGGACATACCACTTTTTAGAATTTTCACCCATAATGAAACTGAAAACTTAAAGTGTGTAGATGGCTTTCATCAGATACTGGAAAGCGGTGTCCATTGCGAGTATGACAACAGCCAAAATCACAGAAGCCACCATCACGAGGACAGCGGAACTCTGCAACTTCGCCCAAGTCGGCCAGGTGACCTTCTTGGTCAATTCATAGTACGACTCTTTGAAGTAGTTAATGATTTTTCTCATCTTTACATTTAATGGGCAGTGCCGGGTGGAAGCAATTGGCAGTGCCTGTTAAACATTATCAAATCGTAACCTTTGATATTGGCAGGGGAAGCAGGATTCGAACCCACATCGACGGTTTTGGAGACCGCTGAAC
>CAYNDY010000065.1:0-10056 GCA_964396105.1 uncultured Muribaculaceae bacterium | reverse complement strand
GTTGTCAATCGCAATCTGATTGCGGTCGTAGGTGCGGAACTGGCACTCCTGCCGGAACCCTGTTCCCTTAAAGTAGGAGGTATGTTTCACCCCGTCCACCGCCATTACCCTGTAACCTGCCGGAGCGCCGTCCTGAGCGAGATTGAGGTCCGGTTCATATCTTCCTGCCCACCACCAGGTGCCGCACACGGCCCCGCTGTTGTGCTCCTTGAGAGCCGGATTTGACTTAATCGACCACATCTTGTGCGTGTGCCCGGTGACAAAAGTCACGTCGCTGAAGCCGCTGAAGCAGGATGCAAGAACGGAAGCGTTCGCAAGGTTGTAATTTCCGCTCTGGTCATACATAGGAGCGTGCATAAGCACGACTATCGGAGTGGACTTATCCACATACGCAAGGTCCTTGCGGATCCACGCCAGGTTGTCGTCGGAGACTTTCTCCGCATAGTGGCGGTCTCCCCCCTCACCTCCTGTGGTGTTGGTGCAGTAGATGTTGTCCACAACAAGATAGTGAATCTTTCCGATGTTCACCGAGTAGTAGTTCGGCCCCAGGTCCTTGCGGAACCGTGCCGCGGTGTCCCAGTCCACGGCGTCCCAGCCGGACTTTGAGCCGTCGACCGAGGTCTTCATATCGTTGTCGTGGTTGCCTATGGTGTTGAAAACCGGAAGGTTCTTCACCGCGTTCATATCCGAGACATACTGGTCGAAGCAGTAGTTTTTCGAATACCAGTAGAGGTCCCAGGTCATATCTCCCAGGGTGAAGGCGTACATTTTCTCTCCGCTGTGGGCCGCGACATAAGAGTTGAGCTCTGAAGTGAATCGCGCGAACTGGGTGCGGTCGCTGTTCTTTCCTCCCGCAAGGTGCATATCTCCGAGCAGGAAGGCCGTGTGGACGGTCTGGTCGCCGGCCTCGTAGATGTTGAAGTCGTGCTGTTCAGCCGTCGACGCGCCCTTTGTGAGGTAGTCGTAGAAAATGGCCTGGGAGCCTTCGCAGGACACCTCGTAACCGCTTGGAACGGTGATATATACATAGGCGTTCTTCTTGGCGGACTTGAGCTGGTAGAGGCCGTTCGCGTCGGTAAGTGCCACCTCGTAGCCGTCGGAAACCATCACTCCCTGCACTCCGGTTCCGCTGCAGGAGACAACGCCATAGACCGTCGTGCCTTCGTCGATTGTGGTTCCGTCAGGAAGTTCCGCCGCCTTGAGGTTGTACTCGACATTGGTGATGAACTTCGTCGCATCTCCCCTCTTGATGTTGAAGGCGTAGGTTCCGCTCTGGAAGCCCTGACCGATCTTGAATGTGAAGTAGCTCTGAGTGAGCACATCTATCGGATATTCGTAGGTCTGCGAACTTCCCTTGATGCCCTTCAGGAGTATCACATCGCTCTGAAGAGGCCCCCTGCCCTTGTAAATCAGGGATTTTATGCTCTGCCCCTCCTCCACTTCAAGCGGTCCGGCACTTACGCTGAGAAGAAAATCCATCGTCCCTCCCGTCTGCTCTTTCTGACAGGATGAAGCCATCGAAAAGAGCAGAACAATCGGGACGAGAAGGATGAAAAATTTATTTTTCATTGTCGCTTACTTTGTAATCGCTATGTTGTCAATATGCCAACGGTGAGCGCCGCTGACTTTCAGGTTGTAAGCGCCTGTCGACTGGTTTACGACATCCGTATAAACGATCACGAAACGGGTGTCCTTGTCGATTCCAAGCGCTTTGACTCCTGAATGGGTCCAGAACATCTGCATCGCATTCTGGGTATTTGAAAGGGCTGCGCTGTACTTCGTTCCGTTTTCAAATGTTCCGTTGCCGACAATCACGACAGTAAGCGTCACAGGGTCAATCTTTCCGCTTCCCTGAACGTGCGCGCACCAGTCAAAGTCAAGGAAGACATCCGCTGTCCCTTCAATGCCAGAAACAGCAGGGAGCTCAAGGGCCGTGTGGGAACTTGTCTTGCCAAGTTTAAGGTAAGTATCCTGAGGATAGATTACTTTGGCCGTAGCATTCAGATCCACATATCCGGCAGTAGCCAATGCGGAAGGGAACTTTGACTTGAACGGTTCGGCGGAATAAGCGTTAGGTGCGTTTGCAGCGCTTGCCAAGGCATAATCAGCCTCAGAGTAGCCTGTGACCGCATTTCCGATAGGCGTTTTGTTCGCTGCATTATACTCGTCAATCAATGGCTTAAGCCAGCTGAAATCGTCGCTGAAGAGAGTTGTCGCACCGCCCTGAAGAAGAGTATATGTGTATTTATATGAATACTCCGCATTCTCAAACACAATATCCACATTGCGCATATCCCCCGTATTGGCAGGGATTGCGACGCTCAGGTCATACTTTCCGGCCTTGGCCGAAGAGACAGGGAGCGTGACGACTGAAGATGACACAGTGAAATCGACATTGGACTCAATGTGAACCGGGATTGTCGCCCCTGCGGCTACAACGGCATTGCCTCTTGTGACGACAGTGACATTCGGCTCGAACTTCTCCTGCTTGACGGTGAGCACGGACTCAATATCCTTGTAGGTAAAGTGTACGGTGCCGACCCTGTCTGCGCCGGTGAGGTTCGCCTCGGCCTTGAAGCGGAGCACGGTAGTCTCCACAAGAGCAGTCGTCGAAGCTACAGGAACTTCCGTTATCCAGCTGTCGTCAATCTTGGTCTCGAAGTCAACATTTGACTGAAGCTTCACGCTGAACTCTTCTCCCTGGCCGCTGACCGTTGCGCTGTTGCTGCCCACAAGAGAAACAAACGGTTCGAGGCTCTGACCTGCCGCAGACTGGATGACGCGGATTTCCTTTGTGGAATCCTCGGAATAGATGGTGATTTTGCCTTCACGAAGCTTGTCAAGAGCGGAAGCCTCGCAGGTGAGAGTGATCTCGGTTTCAACATTCTGAAGACCTGTATTCTCGCTCAGAGTAAGCCAATCGACATTTGAGTTGATCGTGAAATCGTAGTCTGAAGTAACCTTGAGAGTCATTTCGCCGCCCTCGCCCTCGAAAGTAAGCGCCTCGTCAGGGTCAACGGTGATTGTAGCATAAACCGGGGCTTTCTCAGGCTCAGGGACCTTCACGACGATGTTGTCGAGGTGGAATCTCTGCTGAGTGATGCCGTCGTGGTCCACAAGCTGGTCAGGACGGATCTGAATTACAGACTCAGGGGTGATGTTGATTGTGGTCTTGGCCGCGTGCCAGGCCATCTGGCCTTTTGTCCAATCCTCATAGGAGAATTCTCCGGCGATTACGGTCGTTGAACCCGTCGTCACTGAAACGACAAGGTTAATCTTGTCGATGTTTCCGCTGCCTGTCATATGCGGAGACCAGTCGAAGCCGATCTGAAGCTCTCCGTAATAGTCAATCGGAGGGAGCTGGAGACCTGTGTGACTGCTTGTCTTGCCGAATTTCCAGTAGGCGTTCTGCGGATAAACGGATTTCACAGAAGGGTTAACATCCTGATAGCCTCTGCGGAGGAGCTCCTGTCCGAGGGAAGCGAGCGAAGTTGTGGTGTAGAGGTTAGGAGCGCTTGCGCTTGAGTTGTTCTCCTCCACGGAGCTGCCTATTGCAGTTCCGGCGGCCGCTGCCTCAGCAATGTAAGAATCCATCCAGTCGAAGTTGTCGCTGAAAAGCACCGTTCCCGCAGGAGAAGGCTCCGGAACGACAGACTCGTCGAGTCCCTCGTCCTTAACTACGGCCGGGATGAAACTCAGATTGCTTCCGCTCTTTCCGGTGTAGTAACCGGCTGCATCAAGCTTATGATAATTAAGGTCTGCGAGCCCCATAGAAGCAGGGACGTCTGCAACCATCATTCTGACGCTTTCGCCAGGGACCCTGATCGCCGCGCCGGCAAGAAGTCCATCATTCACAAGACCCACGACAGAGCCCTTTAGAGAGACATAGACCATAGCGTCCGAGGTGAAGGAAGACATCTTTGAAGTGATGTCGGTTGCGCTCGGGTACTCTGCAGTGCCGTTTGAAAGCACCTCGCACTCGTCAACGACAAACGAAGGGAACGCACCCTCAGAAACTTTTGCCGTGCCGTTCAAATAGACTTTGTCGCCCACTTTCACGCCTTCGCCGACACCCACAGTGAGCAGATTCGACTCTCCGTCGGAAATGACCATTCCGGTTGTGGTGAGAGCCATAACCTGGGATGAAGGGATCTTTGCAAGGTCGCCGTCGGCAAGAGCAAGAGCCTCCGAGACAGTCACTTCCGGCTTTCCGAGATAGGTGTCGCCCTTCTGTGCGACCTCAAAGGAGCCGTTCCGCTCGGAGTAGCCTCCGCGGATGTTCACGACAGTGCTGCGCGGAGCCGCCATAGCGCCCTTCGCGTCAACGTTGTCGGCGACTATGAGCGTAAGTTCAGTGTTGCCGTTTCCATACATCGGGTCAACGGTGAGCCAGTGCACGGACACGTCTGCGGTCCACTCGCCGTCGGCATACACCCAGATGGTCTGGGCTGGGGCATCCTTGGCCGCGAATGAGACATAGTCCGTCTCAGGGAGTGCAGCCTTTGCCATACCGGATTCTTCCTTCTTGCACGAAGTGAGTGCAAGAGCAAGGAAGAGTACCGCCAATTTTATATAATCAAACATTTTCATATCTTCTGCAAATTAGAATTTGAGCCCGTCATCCCACCCAGGGTTCTGGGTAAGATTATTATTGAGGTTTCGGTCGTCAGTCGGGATAGGCATCAGATAGTCCCTTTCCTCATTGAACGGATGCTGGTCTGTAATCATATCCACATATCCCGAAGTCTCCCCGCTGAGAACAAGTCCTCCGTCAAGAGTTCCGAGTTTTCTCACGTCGGCGGTTCCGGTGTTCTTAGGTTTGTCCCCGCTGTAGAGAATGAGGTCAATGATGTTGTTGCCGGAAAGGTCATACTTGCCTTCGCCCGGGAAATAAGGTCCGTAGAGCGCCTGAGTTATGCACTGTCCCTCTTTCCATCTCTTGATGTCGTCGTACCTTTTGCCTTCCGCACAAAGCTCCACTCCCCTTTCACGGCGGATTTCAAGGATGACGCCCTGATTTGCACCTGCCTTCACATTCCTGTAGCCATATTCTTCGCTGAGAAGGTATGGATCAGGGTTGGCATTCGCCTCCTCAAGATTGAGGTGAGGCATTCCCACGCGGTCGCGAAGGAGATTGACGGAGATGTCAAGGTCGTTCTGAGTGATGGTACCAAGCTCTGCAACTGCCTCAGCATAAATGAGATATATTTCTCCGAGGCGATAAACAGGAATGTCGTTGTAGGACATGCTGACCCTGCCGACTCCCGGAAGAGTTTCGTCCATAACCCACTTCGCAAGCTGGTAGCCCGTAATGCTTGAGGTGTAATCCGGAGCAAGGACCTTTGTCCCGCCGATTCTCTTGTAACCCGGGCAGACAACGCTGGCGGAAAGTCTCGGATCCCTGTCGGCCATCTCTTCCTGGAACTCCATCGTTTCCCAGCCTGCCCTGTCCGTGAACCGGGTGCCGTCCTTCATAAGGAAGCTGTCGATGAACTTCTTGGTGAATCCCGGCATTCCCTGAGTGGACATAGTGGCGTACGCGGTGGTGTTGGTGACAAGTCCGAGAGAGACATCCCTCTTGATTGCAAGAATATACTCTCCCTGGTCCGCGTCAGACTCGGCAAAAAGCGTCTGATAATCAGGGGCAAGGGTATAAATTCCGCTGTCCATAATTTCCTTCGCGGCAGCGGCTGCAAGACTGAGATAGTCGGCTGCTGTTCTCTCTGCGCCTTCAATCTCTCCGTGATACTGTCTCCAGGTTCCTTCGAAAAGGCAGAACTGGGCCTTGAGCGCAAGCGCAGCCCATTTGTTCACGCGGTAGGTGGAAACGCTAGGGGTAAGGACCGCGATGGCCGCATCCACATCCTCAATCATATGTCCCATCACCAGATCGCGGGAATCCCTCGGAGCATAAAGCTCCCCTGAGTCGGAGGTGAGCTCATGGTCAATCCACGGAACATCGCCGAACCTTTTCACTTTCTCGAAGTAGAAATAGGCACGGAAGAAGCGGTCAAGACCCACATAATAGGCCCTGTCTTCCTCGTCCTCGCATTTGTCTGCATTCGCCAAAAGAGCGTTGATTCGCCTGAGTGTGCCCCAGGACCACCCTGTAACGGTTGAAGGAAGTATTCCTCCGCGCATTTCAGTGGAAAGCGACTTCTGGACGATGTGGTCATCCGTCTTTGAATACGGCGCCGTTTCAAACAGGTCGTAAAGCGGATTTGTGAAAAGCAGAAGGTCATTTCCTGTTTTGAAATAGTCATCAGGGCTAATCTGTGCCTGCGGTTTTGTGTCAAGTATGCTGCAAGAGGCAAGGGTGAACAAAGCAGCAAAAGCTATAATAAAAATCTTTTTCATCTTCTTTCCTCCCGATTAGAATGTTATGTCAATACCGAACATAAAGGTCTTCTGCCACGGATAGGCCATTGCATCAACCTCCTTGTTCTCACTTGAGTTTCGGGTGTACGCCGACTCCGGATCAAGGTATTTCGTTACCTTCTTGAGCGGAGACCAGTAGCAGAGGTTCTCGCCCGTGAAGTAAACCCTGATTTTCTGGAAGCGGATTGCGTCAGTCCATTTCTTAGGAAGCGTGTAACCCACCGTGAGGTTCTTGAAACGCAGGTACCTCAGGTTCTGAAGGTAGCGGGAGTTTGTGAGCTTGAGCTGACCTCCGGTTGAGGAATATGCCCTCGGACGAGGGAAATATGCGTCCCTGTTGTCCTCGGACCAGCATTTCTGGAGAAAATCCTTCTGAAGGAAAGATGTGTAGGAGTATGCGTACGGTCCCCAGAAAGTCATATTCATCTTGGCAGGATACCAATAGTGGTTACCGGTTCCCTGGAAAAATGCGCTGATGTCGAAACCTGCGAAATCAATTGAAAGATTGATTCCGTACTGAAGGCTTGCGAGAGAGTTTCCGAGGATTTTGCGGTCACCAGGATCTCTTACCGTATTGGAACCCGGACTGAGTTTCTTGTCGCCGTCGAGGTCCACATAGCGAAGGTCTCCTGCCATCCAGCCTCCCCTCATACGGGAAGTTCCGATGTAGGACATATCGCAGACATTGGCGATGTACTCCTGAGCCTCTTCGTCGCTCTGGAAGATGCCGTCAACTACATATCCCCAGATTTCTCCGAGCCTCTGGCCCTCATAGTAGGATTTCGCGAAAGTAAGATCCTTGTTGTCATAACGGGTGATGTAGCTGCGGAAGTCGCTCAGAGAGCCTCTTACGCTGTAGCCGAACTGCTTGCCCCAGAGTTTGAAATGGTCTCTCCATCCGAGCTGGATTTCATAGCCGTAGGTGCGAAGGTCAGCGGTGTTCATCTTCGGAACGCTGCCTCCGTAAACTGAAGGAAGCTCGATTCCGTCGGTGAGCATATTCTTGGTGTCGCGGATGTAGCCTTCGACTGTGAAGTCGAGGCGGTTGTTGAGCATCGAGTAGTCAAGACCTACGTTGTACTGCTGGGAAGTCTCCCAGGTGAGGTCGCCTGCCACAGGAGCGGAAAGGCTGGCCTTCTTCGGAAGAGATGTGCTTTCGCCGAAGGAGTAGCTGTAGGTGCCGATGTTCACCAGGCGGAGATAGTCGTAATAGCCGACATTCTGGTTTCCGAGGCTACCGAAGGAAGCCCTCAGTTTGAGATTGTCGACATAGCGTCTTGCGCCCGCGAAGAACGGTTCCTCGGAGATTCTCCATCCTGCTGAAACTGAAGGGAAGAAGCCCCAGCGGCTGCCTTTGGCAAAACGGGAAGTTCCGTCGTAACGGCCTGACACCTCGAAAAGATAGCGGCCCTTGTAGTCGTAGTTCAAACGGCCGAAGAAACCAAGAAGCGCGTAGGCTTTCTGTCCTCCGCTCACCGTTGTGATTGTTGCTCCGCTGTCGTCCGTTCCGACGAGGTTGAGGTCATTGAGAGTGTCGCTGAGAATGTTCTCACCTGAAGCCCCCACAGACTTGTTGTGCCAGGATTCGATGTTCATACCGGCCATTGCCGTAAAGTGGTGGGCGTCGGCCCAGGTGTCCTCGTAAGAGGCGTAAACATTGCCGGCGAAATAGTGCGCGGTAGTTATGGACTCGGAAAGCTGGTTCTTTCCGGCACCGGTGGTGTAACTTTCAAGTTCAGCGTCAGGATAGCGCCTCCAGGAGAATTCGTGAGTCCTTTCAGTGTCACGGTTCTGATAGAAACGGTAGGTGAAGTCCCCGGTGATATTTATCTGCTCGATAGGAGTGATGACCAGGCGGGTGGTGTTGGTGAAATCCGTCCTCTTCTGGCTGTTCTTGTCGTAACCGTCAGCGAAGATTATATGGCGGCCGTTCGCGACATTGTAGTTGCCGGAAATCATCGGAGTGCCATACACCCAGCTTCCGTCAGGGTTTTTGAGCGGGAAGGAGGCGAGAGCGTGACGGGAGGCATATTTGAACGAGTCCTGCACGCTGCCGCAGCCCACCCAGCTGTAATCAGAAGCATAGAAAGACGTATTGTTGGACATCTTCATATACTTGTTGATGTTGAAGTCGAGTTTTGAGCGGAGGTTGACCTTCTGGAACACATCCGGATTGACTTTTATCACACCGCTCTGACGGTCATAATTGGCTGATACATAATACTTGACATCCTTATTTCCTCCCTTTACGGAAACAGAGTGGTTCTGGATAGGATGACGGTCGTTATAGAGCTCGTGGTACCAGTCGGTGTTGCAGTAATAGACCCACTGCTTGCGGCCGTTGCGGACCTGCTCCACAATCCACGGACGATCAGGATTCTCGGTCTTGTCGTTCACGCGGGCAAGAAGCTGGGCCATATCGTCCTCGGTGTAGGTCGTATATTTGTTGCCTGAGTCAGCCTGCCAGAATTTGTCGATGGTATAGACTGACCAGTAGCCGCGGGTTTCGTAGTCGGTGGAAGTGGTAGGCTCCTCCCATCCCCAGCGTCCGCTGTAGGAGACAGTAGCCTTTCCGTCCTTTGACGCACCGGATTTGGTGGTGATGAGAATGACTCCATAGGTACCCCTCGCGCCATAAACTGCAGCGGCTGCGGCATCCTTGATGACGGAAATGGTCTCGACGTCGTTGGGGTTCACCCTTGAAATGTCGCCGATGGCGCCGTCGATGAGCACGATAGGCTCAGCATCGTTGATGGAAGTGACTCCACGGATGTTGAGGGTTGCGGTTGAGCCCGGATTACCGGTAGTGGTGGAGATGTTGAGGCCCGGGACAGTTCCCTGAAGCATCGTTCCGAGGTTGTGTGCGGAACGGTTCTCAAGGGCTTTCTCGTCAACTGTGGAAATGGCGCCGGTGAGGTTGACCTTCTTCTGAACGCCGTAACCCACGACGACAGTTTCCTGCAGAAGCATATTGTCTTCTTCAAGGACAACATCAACGACAGCCCTGGTTGAAGGGACTGTAACTTTTTCCTCACGATAGCCCAGGGCGGAAAAGACCAGAACGGCCTCGCCTGAAGGAACGCTGATGGAGTAGGTGCCGTCTTCGGCTGTCATCACTCCGTTGGTGGTGCCTTCAAGAATTACCGCGATTCCTCCTCCGAGAGGCTGTCCGTCCGCATCAGTCACCTTTCCGGTGACATTTCTTGTCTGAGCTCCGGCAGCAAGCGAAAGCGCCGAAAAGACAAGAAAAGCGGCAAAAAACCGAAAGATTTTCTTGAACATATTTAGTGTAATTAGTGAATGAAATCGCAACCCGGTGTTTTCAGGCCGCGAAATTAGATAGATGTTATGTGGTTGGTAATAAAATTCTGTTACAATTCTGTAAAAATTAGTGCTGAGAGTTTATGTGTTATCAGTTAATAGTATGGTGTGTTATCAGTGTACAAAACATCTGCGAATTTATAAATTTATTGCAGGTAATACAAGGATATCTTAAAAAAATTGAAAAACGAAATAGGCTAAGGCCGTGAGAAACCATAGGCCCTAAACAAACCTCGTCAACAGAAGCGAGCAGATCGGGAATATAAAAAAAAGAACCTCGGTTAACTTTCGTTAATCGAGGTTCTCGAAGAGTGGCAGCGCCTCCCATTATTGGGGCTGTCGCCCCAAACCCTGGCG
>CAYNDY010000064.1:3787-10111 GCA_964396105.1 uncultured Muribaculaceae bacterium | reverse complement strand
TGCTTAAAAGCACCCAAAATGCTTCTAAGCAGTTTTAATTTCTTGATAATCAATGAATTAAGCCTCTAATACTCCTCCTCGTTGAAGAAGAAATCGTCTTTTGTAGGGTAGTCAGGCCAGATGTCCTCTATGCTTTCGTAGATCTCGCCGTCGTCTTCGAGTTCTTCAAGGTTCTCGATTACCTCGAGAGGTGCGCCTGAGCGTGATGCGTAGTCGATCAGCTCGTCCTTGGTTGCCGGCCACGGAGCGTCTTCCAGTCTATAAGCCAGTTCAAGAGTCCAATACATCGTTATATTGTTTTAAAATGTTAACTATCAAGCATTAATGCTTCCCCTTTCTTTTTGGGGCGGCAAAGATATATAAAAATAATAGAATATGAACTTTTTTTTCTCTATTTTTATATACCTGCTTCCGACAGTTTCATTCCACTCTAATTATCGTGCCGTAGTGAGCTTTTTTCGAAGGGAATTTATCTCATCTGAGCTGAGTCCGCATTCTCCGAGATATTTTTCTGCGGCAGCCTTCAGAGTCGGGCCCTGAAGGGAAGCCTGGGCGGAGGTGTAGAAGCCAAGACCTTCCCAGTCTATGTTGGAAACGTCGATGGTGTTCCAGTCTATTTTGGCGTAATTTTCCAGCGCCTCCTCGTTGCACAGAAGCCAGATCATCCTGTCTATCGAAAGGCTTTGACGCATCCTGTAGGAGTCTCCGCCGTCCGGGATTTTGTAGAAATTCAGCATCGTGACCATATAGTCGCGGCGAAGTTCCTCCACGCCGGCTCCGCAGAGGGCCTCGAGAAGCATCGAGACGAAGCCGCAGCGGTCCTTGCCCTCGTTGCAGTGAAGAAGATATGGCGGGTCGTTCTCAATGATGAACTTTGCCGCCAGGCCCATCTTCTGCTTGAAGTCGTCGCAGAAACTGTTCGCCATCATTCCGCAGGCGATGGTTTTCCCGGCCTTGAAGAGGGCGGGGCAGTAGGAGGAGGCGTAGCCCTCGGACTGAATGTATTTCTCCACATCCTCGCTTTTGTCCGCAAGGTCAATCTCCGTAGCGATGCCAACTGTTCTTGCAAGGCTGTCCGAGACGGCGTAGCGCCCCGGGTTCTTTGCGCAGTTCAGAGGATTGCTGGAGCGGTAGAGAGTTCGGGGGGCGATGCCTGTTGTTGTGACCTCCCTGAAATTGGCGTATTCCGCTCCGCTTTCGCCGCCTTGCCGCTTCAGATCGTAAACCGAAATCATCAGCTCGTAGGTTGCGAGGTAACCTCCTTTCTCGGCAAGAGTCATCGTCACCGCGTCCCCCACATCCCCTCCGATGTAGGCGTGGAAATCTCCGTTGAGCATAGCAAAGCCGTAGTCGTCGCCGCGGGCGTTGTAGTCCACGTACGAAGGGCCCAGGATTGCCACCTCGTTGAAGGAGGAGACATACGGGACATTGGTAAGGTGAAGGTTGTCGCCGATGGTGACATTTATAAGGTCGGCGTAGTCAAAGCCCGCCTGGGCCATCTGGGCGGGGGTGAAGTCGGGAATCGGCTGCCCGTAGCCGTTCACTTCGACTATGTGGCCGCTGATGGTGGGAACATTCGTTTCCCCCTTATTTTCATTGTGCTTGCCGCAGCCGACAATGAGAACTGTCGCCGTGGCAAGCACCAACATAAATGTAATTCTTTTCTTCATCTGAATCCTAAGCGTGTGTGGGGGGATTCGATAGGAGCGTAACGCAGTAGACCGCTTTTATTCGGCCTATCTGATTACATATTCGTATGGCATCCTGGCGTACACCCTTCCGGTATTAACCTCCAGGGCGCTGCGCAGAGTCTTCTCCACGCTCTCGAGCGGAGTGCCGGCAAAAATTACCGGAGTCTTCACAGGCTCGAAGCTTGCGATGAGCATCTCCATAGTGGTGAGAGGGGCAGGGTAGCCCACAACTGCGAAATCTCCAGGGAAACCGTCCACCTCCGCTGCGGCGCGGGCAATCGCGTCCTCAAGGCCTCCGATTTCGTCAACCAGACCGATCTTCACAGCGTCAGCTCCGGTCCAGACGCGGCCCTGCGCGATGGAATCCACGTAGGTCTGCCTCAGATTTCTCGAATCGGCGACAAGTCCCGTGAAGCGGCCGTAGATGTCCTCGACGCTCTTCTGCATATAGTCGATCTCCTCTGAGTCAAGCGCACGCATTCCTGAGTACATATCGCTGTGGCGGTTGGAGTTGATGAACGCCATATTGACGTGTGCAATGTTTTTCACCGCGCCGCCGAAATCTGGGATGAGGCTGAACACTCCGATGGAGCCGGTGAGGGTCGTCGCGTCGGAATAGATGTACTTGCAGCCTGAGGAAATCCAGTATCCGCCGGAAGCTGCATAGGCTCCGTAGGATGCGATAAGAGGTTTCTCCGCGGCGAGAAGGTCAAGTTCCTGACGGATTTTGTCCGATGCGAGAACGCTTCCGCCCGGGGAGCTTACCCTCAGGACCACAGCCTTCACCTTCGGGTCTTTCCTTACTCCAGCAACAAGCTCGGAGAAGGCGTCGCCCTGGATGGCCTGGCCGTTTGAAGTGCCTTCGATGATTTCGCCGTCGGCGTAGATGACCGCAATCTGGTCACCTGTGATTTTCTTCGCTGCTGCTTTCACTGCGGCATAATCCTCGAACGGAATGAAATTCACGTTCTTTATGTCGTCGGTCATATAGAGGTTGCAGATTTTCTCGACCCTCTGCTCGCGGGAAAGCGCCTCGTCTGCAAGGCCGTTCTTCACAAGGTCCTCGCTGTCAACGAGTTCGAGGTTGTCTATGAGGGAATTGAACTTCTCAATGCTGATGCCTCTTGAAGCGGCGATTTCCTTTGCGAAAGTCTCCCAGATGGAGTCGATCATCACCTTGTTCTGCTCGTAATTCTCCGGGCTTATGTGATCCTTGATGTACATCTCTCCGGCGGACTTGTATTTGCCGTGGCGGATGAGCTGCATATTCACTCCGAGACGGTCGAGAATGTCCTTGAGGAAATACATCTGCGAGGAAATTCCGAGAAGGTAGTTGCTTGCCCCGTGAGCGGAACTTACATAAACCTTGTCGGCGACGCTGGCGAGGAAATAGCTGCCGTTTGACGGGTTCTCGGTGTAGGCGATTATGGCTTTGCCGCTTTCACGGAAGTGCCTGAGGGCCGTGCGGAGCTCCTCAGCCTGGGCAAGACCTGCGGTGAGGCCGTCCGGACGAAGGTAGATGAACTTCACTCCCGGATCCGCTGCTGCTGCATTGACTGCATTAACCGCGTCCAGAATGCCGATTGAGGTGAGAGTCTCGCGGCTGCGAAGGAAGCTGCTTATGTCGAACGGAGTCTCCTGCTCAGAGAGTTCAATGGTTGAAAGGTCCATATAGAGGACGCCTTCCTTAGGAACCGTAGGGGTCTGGGACGAAGTGAGCGTTGCCACAGAGCCGATAAAGCTGAAAATCATCACCGTCCACACTACTGAGAACAGCAACATTCCGGCGAGCACCGCCAGAAGCATTTTGACGAAATCTTTCATATCAGTTTGTTTTGAATTTTCCTGGTTTTATGGGGTTATCCCCGGGTTTATGTTTTCTTTTATGGGGTTATCCCGGGTTTATTTTTTCTGCTGCTTTTTCTCGGAAATATAGCGGTCAATTGCGGCGGCGGCTTTTCTTCCGGCACCCATCGCAAGGATTACCGTGGCGGCTCCGGTGACGGCATCGCCTCCGGCAAATACGCCCGGACGGGTCGTCGCACCGTTTTCGTCTGCAACGAGGCCTCCGCGCCGGGTGGTCTCAAGCCCCGGAGTGGTCTTTGAAAGGAGCGGGTTAGGCGAAGTTCCCAGCGACATAATCACAGTGTCCGCCTCCATTTCGAATTCCGAGCCTTCCACTGCAACAGGGGAGCGTCTTCCGCTTTCATCCGGCTCGCCAAGTTCCATCCTGATGCACCTGAGGCCGCGCACCCAGCCCTTTTCGTCGCCCAGAATCTCCACGGGGTTGGTGAGCATAGAGAAGGTGATTCCCTCCTCCTTCGCGTGGTGCACCTCCTCTTTTCGTGCGGGAAGTTCGGTCTCGGTGCGGCGGTAAACCACCGTCACCTCGGAGCCAAGCCGAAGAGCCGTGCGTGCAGCGTCCATCGCGACATTTCCGCCTCCTACGACTACAGTCTTGTGCCCCTGCGGAACAGGAGTCATATATTCGGGGTCAAAGCCCTTCATAAGGTTGCTTCTTGTGAGAAATTCGTTGGCTGAGAACACTCCGTTGAGGTTTTCGCCCGGGATGCTCATAAACTTCGGAAGTCCCGCCCCGGAGCCGATGAAAACGGCGTCGAAGCCTTCCCTGTCAAGCAGAGAGTCCACCGTGAGGGTGCGTCCCGCAACGACATCGGTCTCGATTTTCACTCCGAGAGCAACCACGTCAGCAATCTCCTTAGCCACCACCTTCTCTTTCGGAAGCCTGAACTCCGGGATTCCGTATTCAAGCACTCCGCCGCCCTTGTGAAGGGCCTCGAAGACGGTTACGCTGTAGCCCAGGCGTGCAAGGTCGTATGCGCAGGCAAGTCCTGAAGGGCCGCTGCCGATTACGGCAACTCTGTGTCCGTTTGGTTCCCGGCATTCTCCTGCAATTTTCTTAAGAAACGCCGGGTCGGAGTTTTTCTGCTCCCTTGCCCAGTCGGCCGTGAATCTTTCAAGTTTTCCGATTGCAACCGCTTCGCCCTTTATTCCCAGCACGCACGAGCCCTCGCACTGGTTTTCCTGCGGACAGACTCTTCCGCAGACAGCGGGAAGGGATGAGTCGGCGGCGATTGTCTGTGCGGCGCCAAGAAAATCTCCCTGAGCCACCCGTGCGATGAAGCCCGGGATGTTTATGCCGACAGGGCAGGCCGGGATGCAGCGAGGTTTGGGGCAGTTGAGGCAGCGGCTCGCCTCCAGAAGGGCTTCTTCCTTGTTGTAGCCATAGCAGACCTCCTCGAAGTTGTGGGCCCGCACTTTAGGATCCTGTTCTCTGACAGGTGTTCTTGGAATTCGATTTGCCATTATTTTCCCCTCCCTATTTTACATTTGTGATGCTCCAAAGCTTCCTGCTCCTGGCCTCTGTACTGGCTCTGACGGCGCATAGCTTCGTCAAAATCCACCTCGTAGCCGTCAAATTCCGGCCCTTCGACGCAGGCGAATCTCATCCGTCCGCCCACCGTGACCCTGCACGCGCCGCACATTCCCGTGCCGTCCACCATAATGGTGTTGAGGCTCACAATCATCGGAATGCCCAGCTTCTTTGCCGTGAGGGTGGCGAATTTCATCATAATCATAGGCCCGATGGCAACCGCCTGGTCATATTTCTTTCCTTCTTCGACCACAAGGCTTTCAAGCTGAGCGGTGACCATTCCCTTGAACCCCCTTGAGCCGTCGTCCGTGCAGATGTAGAGATTGTCGCACGCCCCCGCCATTTCCTTGTCATAAATCACAAGGTCGGCTGTTTTCGCGCCGATTATAACGTCCACAGCGACGCCCCTTTCGTGAAGCCATTTGGCCTGGGGATAGACCGGAGCCGTGCCCACGCCGCCCGCGATGAAGACATACTTTTTCCCGCGAATTTCCTCAAGAGGGACCCGGGTGAACTCCGAAGGCACACCGAGAGGTCCAGCGACGTCTTCGAAGGCGTCTCCCACATTCATTTCGCACATCTGCATCGTGGATGCCCCGATGGCCTGGATGACGATGGTTACCGTCCCCGCGTTTTTGTCATAGTCGCTGATAGTCAGCGGGATGCGTTCTCCCTTTTCGTCTGTTCGTACAATAAGGAACTGCCCCGGCAGGGCCGCTGAGGCCACTCTCGGAGCAGATACCTTCATTCTGCAGATGTTGGGAGTCAAAAATGTTTTCTCTACTATCTTGTACATAAAGTCCTATTGGTTAAGTGGTTAAACAAGGGGTTGACGCAATTTGCGTCTCATCCCGCTTTTATTTAGCCACAACTGCTTCTGCTTTATATCCCAGCTTGTTTATAGCTTTGGCTAGCGTCGCTTCGTCGGTTTTGGACGGGTCGTAGGTGACGGTGATGGTCTGAGCCTCGAGGTCAACCTTCAGGTCCTTCACGCCTTTCTCGAACGAGATGTTTTCCTGCACCTTCTTCACGCAGTTCTTGCAGTGGAGATGAGTTGCGAAAACAACGGTCTTGGGCTGAACTTTGGGCTTAGCCGTGGAGACGGTCTCCAGAGTTGAATTCATTTCCACAGCAGCGGCGTCAAACGCCGGAGCGAAACCGAAAAGCGCTGCAACAGCCAAACAAACAATCTTTTTCATAATCTTGCAAATTTAATGATTTTTCTAATTATTCCTATCT
>CAYNDY010000064.1:0-3687 GCA_964396105.1 uncultured Muribaculaceae bacterium | reverse complement strand
AACAATCTTTTTCATAATCTTGCAAATTTAATGATTTTTCTAATTATTCCTATCTATATATACAACGCAGCAGATGCCTTTTTATCAGGCTTTTACTTTTACTTCCACAATGTAAATCTGACACCGGCATACACCTTAATCCCCATCAGCGGCCCCCAGATGCAGCTTGCGTCAAAAGAGGTCGAACGCGGGTCAATGGTCTTTCCGTCGCTGAGTTTGTCCCCGACGACCACATATTTCTGTCTGTAGTTCGTCAGATTCTCTCCGCCGACGTAGATGTCCACTCCCTTGAATCTCTTCGTAACCTGCGCATACAGAAGCGGATAGACCGGAGTCCGCCCGTTTTTATACACAAGGTTTCCGTCAGCATCGGTCATATCCCGCATAAAGTCATATACCCTCGAAGACCCGTTAACTGAGGCGGTGAAATCGAATATCCATTTGTTCAGAGGCAGGGCATACTGGAGGTTCAAAACCCCCTTGCAGCGGCTTGTCATAGGCTTTTCCACAAGCCCCCTGTCGGCAAGTTCGATTTTCGCGTTGGTGTAGCGGAAGGTGGCGGTGATTGTGAACCTCTCAACCGGCTCCACATTGAAATCAAGCTGGAAATTGTCGGTGTAGGAGCGCCGTCCGTCGAGGGCGTAGAAATCGATTTTGTTGGTGTAGTGCTCGTAGTCCACTACCATCTGCTGCACGAACTGGGTGCGGAAATAGTCGGCGCTGATGTAGGTGCTTGAGCCCGCTCCGAACGGGAGGTAGTAGGTGACATTCCCTCCGAAGGTCCACGCATCCTCAAGGATATGGTCGTTGTAGGAGCCCTCGAACATCTTTCCGGTCGAAAAGACTCCGATGTTGTCAATAAGAGGGGTGGAGTAGCGAAGACCCCTTCCTCCGTTGGCCCTGAGGACGATTTCCTCGATAGGGGAGTATTTCAGCGTGAGACGCGGAGCAACGTGCATCTTGGAAACCACACCCGCGCCGGTTTTGCCGTCCCTGGAGAGATACCAGTCGCCTCGGACTCCTGCGATTGCGGAGAACTTGTCTCCGTAGTGGAAGGTATACTCTCCGAAAATTCCGACATTCCCCAGGTCAACCGGGCCGCTGAAGCTCGTAGCCTCGGCGATGCTCCTGTAGCGGCGGGTCATATCCTCGTCATATCTGTCCCAGGTGCCGCTCGCTCCCACTGTGAACTTGTGCGACTCGTTTATCTCGTTCTGGTAGAGGAGGTTGAGGAACCCCGAGTGTTCGCCTGCGAGGTAGGAGGTGGAGCCGAAATAGGAGTCCATCCTCTGGTAGGTGTAGTCGCTCACAAGGGCGATGTTCTGCGAATTTTCCTCGTTAAGAGGCACTCCCACCTTCACATAGCCGTTGATGGAACGGTTGAGGATGTCGGAGCCCCAGGGGTTGATTTCCCCGTCGGTGAGCCCATCAAGCTTGTAGGAGGAGTGGTCGTAGAAATGCTTTTTGCCCTCGGAGTCCTTGATCATCTGGCCGCCCAGCCTCTTGTCCTGCAGGGCCCTCACTCCGAAACGGACCTGGGTGCCGCTGGGGGCGTAGTAGAGCCAGCGGTTGGAGAAGTTGAACTGAAGCTGACGGGGGTCGTCGAGGAGGGTGTCGCCGTTCTTGTCCATAGTGGCGAAGTTGCCGCTGACGTGTCCGAGGAGCACTGTGCTCCAGTTTTCTCCCATCTGGAGCGAGGAGGCGATGTTAAGGTCCATCTTGGAGTCGCTCATCGCCGAGTAGTTGATAAAGAGCGGCTTTTCGTCGGTAGGCTTGCGGTGTTCCATATTTATCTGTCCGGTCATTGACTCCACTCCGTTGAGAACTGAGGTCGAACCTTTCGCAATCTGGATGCTCTCAAGCCACTGTCCCGGGATGTATGAAAGCCCGAAAGGTGCTGAGAGTCCGCGCATTACTGGGCGGTTCTCATCGAGCATCTGGGTATATACCCCGGAAAGTCCGAGAAGGCGGATCTGGCGCGCTCCGGTCACGGCGTCGGAATATCCGACTGTGACGCTGGCGGAGTTCTCGAAGCTCTCCGCAAGGTTGCAGCAGGCCATTTTGCAGAGTCCTGCGGCGGAGATGACCTCGGTGCGGATTTCCTTTCCGCGCGGGAGGTAGTTGCCGCTCTGGTGGCCGGTGAATACGGTGGCGGCGATGCTGTCCTGGCGCTCGCCGTAGATTGTAGTGGTGTCTATGATTTCGCCGTTCGCGCCAACTACCTGCGCGCTTAGGGCGAGTGTGCTGCCAAGAAGAATTGCGGCAGCGAGGATAATTCTGTTGGTGATTTTCATTTCTTTTCAATTGACATTGAATCATAATCGTCTAGACCCAATTGAGCATTGCGCGGCCCATAATGGAAAACGGGTCGCACGGAAGCGTTTGTCAAATGAAACTATATTCTGAAGGATGAAATGAGTGCCAGGATGTCCGGAGATGACAGACCGGAGCCAGACGGGGTGAGGAGTGCATTGGCGAATGTTTCGGCCTCGCTCCCGTCAGTTGTCGGGGTTATTGCAGTCGGAAGGTCAATCTCGGGGCAGACAATCTGCGCGAGGAGTTCATCGTGGTCGGATGAGGCCCCGGTGAGGGCGAGATAGTGGCAGGAATCGGAGCAACAGTCATCGCTGACGGCGCTTTCATTCGCGCAGGCGGTTTGAGGGGCGGCGTGGTGGCAATGCGAGCAACAGAGGGAGGCGCAGTCGGACTCGGGATGGATGTCGCTGCACTCGATTCCGCCCCAGAGCGAAACCACGAAGCTCTTCCCGGAAGAAAGGCAGGAGTGCACGTCAAGACCCACGATGCCGAGAAGATAGACTCCCAGCATCAGAGCGGAAACGCATCTGAGTATGATTCCCTTGAGTTTCAAATCTGCTGAACCACTTTCTAAACCAAGCGGCAGTTAGCTGTCCGCTGTTGATTAAACCAAGCAGTCTCCTTCCGCAAAATTTATACCTTGCAAGAACATAAGTTGAAGTCAGAGGGGAAATAGAAGATGGGATGCAAGGCTTGCGGCGAAGCCCAATACCGGAGCAACCTTGGGGTTGTGAGGATTTGGGCGAGGCGCGTAACGCGGCAGACCGCTTATATTTACCCTCTGACCCGTATGAGATTGATTCCGTCGCGGATAGGCAGGATCACATTCTCCACCCTCGGGTCGGCGGCGACCATCTCGTTGAAGCGAAGAATCCCCTGAGTCTGCCTGTCAGAAGAAACAGTTTCCTCGCAGACCTTTCCGTCCCAGAGTACATTGTCCGCGAGAATCCATCCGCCCGGCCGCACAAGAGGCAGCACGAGGGAGTAGTACTCGCAGTATTCCCGCTTGTTGGCGTCGATGAAAGCCATATCGTAGAGTAGGGACTCGGCTGAAGGAGCGCAGCCTGAAGCCTCGTCGCCCTTTCCCGAAGAAGAGGCTGCCGCTGCGAGGGCGCGAAGAGTTTTCTTGCAGTCGCCAAGATGCAGAGTGATCTTCTCGCTCACCCCGGCCCGCCTGAACCCCTCCAGAATGAGGTCCTCAAGCTCGTCGTTAACTTCCAGGGTGTCCAGGTGCCCGTCCTCAGGGAGCGCCCCTGCAAGGCAGATGGAGGAATATCCGGTGAAAGTCCCCAGCTCCAGCACTCTCCGTGCCCCGCTCATAAGAACCAGCATCCGCATAAGCTCCCCCTGCACGCTTCCCGAAAGCATCCG
>CAYNDY010000063.1:7806-10234 GCA_964396105.1 uncultured Muribaculaceae bacterium | reverse complement strand
GGGACTTCGGCGGCGTAGATTTCATCGAACAGGGGGCGGAGGGTCGCTTCGTCGCCGAGAAGGGCGCGGAACTCCTTTAGCCTCTGCGCGTTAGCTGACTCCGGAATCCATAGATGTATGTAGCCTCCTTCGCCATATTTCTCCTTCAGATGTCCCAGCATCCTTACCCATTGTGCCTCTTTACCCATCTCGGGGTAGTTCTTCAGCCCGTACTGGACGGTCCGACGGATTATAACCTCGGGGATAATCGCTCTGTCGGCCTCCGCCACAATCCTTCCGTAGATGCTCCGGGGCTCGTTTTTCGATGAGGCCCGGTGGTCTTCAGCGGCCTGCGCGATTGTCTCGATCTGCTCCGGGCTGAACCATCTGTGCAGCTCGTCCATTTCCCGGATAAGGCGGCCCGATTCCAGGTGGTGGGTGGCGCGGTCCTTTGAAAGCCCGATGTCGTGGCAGGCGGCGGCGACGGCAATCATATCCGTGTCCACATCATAGTGCTCAGCGAGTTCCATCGCTGTTCTGATTACATATTCGGCGTGATCCCTCCTGTGTCCCTTGTCGAAGGCGTCGTAACGCGGGAGGACATCCTCCCTGATCCAATTTTCTATTTCCTGATTCATTTTCATACGGCAAAGGTAAGCAATATGAGTGAATGTTGGGCAGTTTTTCATCGGATAGCCTCAGCTGCGCTTGCGGTAGGTGAGGACGGCGACTGCGTTCATTAGGATTGTGGTGGCGGAAAGGACCGTAAATTCGAAACTTAGATCGGAGATGCTGCTTCCTTTCAGGCAGACGGCTCTCATTATGTCCACGAAATACCTTGACGGCAGGATGTAGGTGAACTTGTAGGCCCAGTCCACCATTGAGCTCGCAGGGGTGAAAAGGCCGCTCATCAGCACGAAAATCATCATAAAGAAGAACATAACGAACACCGCCTGTTGGAGGGTGCTGGAGAAATTGGAGATTGTGAGCCCGAACCCCGTCATAAACAGCAGGAACAGCACTGCCGCGAGATACAGGGTTCCATAGCCTCCGTATGGGGCGATTCCGTAGACGAATTTTCCGATAAAGAACGACAGCGTGAAGATAATCAGCCCCAGAAGGCCGTAGAAGATGATTTTCGAGGACATAAACTCCGCCTTGCTGACCGGGGTTACATTAATCTGCTCGATGGTTCCCCGCTCCTTTTCCGAAACTATGTTCAGAGTCGGCAGGAAGCCGCAGATGGCGATGAGAACCATAATCAGGAACGCCGGCACCATAAAAAGCCGGTAGTTGAGGTGGCGGTTGTAGAGATATTGCACCGAGATGTTGACCGGAGACCCCTTCGCACTCACTCCGCCTTCGTCCGCGGAGAATGTGGATATGATGGAGTTGAGGTAACCTGCACCCATCGACCCCTTTGTGCTGTTCACGGCGTTCGCTCCGATGTAAACCTCTGTGGCAAGGCCGTTTACAAAGTCGCGCTCAAGCCCCCGGGGAATCTGAAGAATTATGTCGGAGCTTCCGTCCTCAATCCGGGAATATGCTTCGGAGTAGCTCGAGCAGAGGTCCTGGAGGATGAAATACGGCGAGGCTGAGATGGTGTTTATGAGCCTTTCGGACAGGGGGCTGCGGTCCTCGTCAACAATGGAAAGGTTGATGTTTTTCACATCCATCGTCGCAATCCACGGCATCACCAGCATCAGCACCACCGGGAATACCAAAGAAATCCGGGGCATAAACGAGTCCCGGATGAACTGCTTGAGTTCCTTTACGAGTAAATATCCTATCGCTGCCATAACCCTTTCTTTGTCAATATCTTATAATTCATAATCATTCCCCTCTATTCCAGACGGTCGTTGAATTTTTTCAGGGCTACTGCCATCAGCGTGAGGGCCATCGCAATTAGAATCGCCAGTTCCTTGAGAATATAGACTACGCCCGTGCCTTGAATCATAAGCCTTCGGAGAATGACTATGTACCACCGCGCAGGGATAATCGCAGAGCACCACTGGAACACCGCCGGCATACTCTCAATGGGGAAAATCATCCCGCTGAGCATCAGCATCGGGAACAGCAGGCCGATGGCGCAGACAAGCGAGGCCGTGACCTGATTTTTCACGATGTTGGAGACCAGAAGCCCGATGGAGAGCGAGAGGATGATGTAGATTACCGAGGATACGAGAATCCAGAAGAGGCTCCCGGACATCGGGAGACCCAGGACATATCGGGACATCAGCAGCACTATCCCGAGGTCTATGCAGGACATCGTGAAGTAGGGAATCATCTTGGCGAGGATAATCGTGAGGGGTTTCACCGGAGAGACCAGGAGCACCTCCATCGTGCCGGTTTCCTTTTCCCTTACGATGGAAACCGAGGTCATAAGGGCGCAGATGAGCATCAGAATGAGCCCCACGATGCCGGGGACGAAGTTGTAGGAGCTCTGAAG
>CAYNDY010000063.1:0-7706 GCA_964396105.1 uncultured Muribaculaceae bacterium | reverse complement strand
TCCCTGACCCAGTCGCCGATGACCCCGCCGAGATACATAGCCTCGGCCGTGGCGTTGTTCGGGTTGGAAGCGTCCGCAATGATGCTGAGCCCCGTCCCGTCAGCCGAGAGAAGGTCCCCGCTCAGATCCCCCTCGAACGAGAGCACCAGGTCGGCATTCCCCCGGCGGAAAGTCTCCTCGATCTGCGAAGGGGACTGAAGTTTTTCCGTCACTATGAAGTAGTCGCTCGCGTTGATTTTCTCCACCAGTTGCAGCGCGGCTGGGTCATAGTCCGGAAGGAGAACGGCCACGCGGACATTGCGGATTTCAGTGGAGATGGCGTAGCTGAACAGCAGAATCAGCACAATCGGCGTGAACAGCAGGATGAGCAGAGTCCTTCGGTCGCGCAGGATGTGCGTGAATTCCTTCCTTGTGAATGAGGCAAATTCGCTTGTTTTTATCTTCTTCATTCAGCTTTTGCAAGTATCTAACTTATTCATATATAGCCTTATCTCTCAAATCCTACGCACTTTTCCCTCCAGAGGGCTATTCGTCACTCCGCAGGGCGCCGCGTGCGATGACCTCGAAAACTTCGCCCATAGTTGAGACCCCGTAGCGCTCCTTCAAGGCGGCGGGGGAGTCCAGCGCCTCAATGTGCCCGTCCACCATCATCGACACCCTGTCGCAATACTCGGCTTCGTCCATATAATGCGTTGTGACAAAGACCGTTATCCCCTCGGACGCGGCCCTGTAGATCATCTCCCAGAACTGTCGCCTTGCTCCCGGGTCCACGCCTCCTGTGGGCTCGTCCAGAAAGACAATCTCCGGACGGTGGAAAATGGCCACCGAGAACGCGAGCTTCTGTTTCCACCCCTGAGGGATGTCCCCCACGACCTTGTTCTTCACTTCCTGCGCCGCGAGCTGTTCCAAAAGAGCGTCCATCCGGGGGCCTATCTCCTTTCTCGGCACCCCGTAGATGCCGGCGAAAAGACGGATGTTGTCTGCGACGGTGAGGTCTTCGTAGAGAGAGAATTTCTGGCTCATATAGCCGATGTGCCTCTTGATTTTCTCGCTTTCCCGCATTATGTCGCAGCCGCAGACCTGCCCGCTCCCCGAGGTGGGGATGCTGAGCCCGCAAAGCATCCTCATCGCCGTGGTCTTTCCCGCGCCGTTGGCCCCGAGAAAGCCGAAAATCTCTCCCCGGCGCACCTCGAAGCTGATGCGGTCCACCGCGGTGAAATCCCCGAATTTCTTCACGAGATCGTGAACTTCAATAACATTGTCTTTTTCCTCTGTAACCATAAATCCACTTAAACCTGTCCCTTAAATTCCGTACGGTCCTATTATTCCAAGTTTCATCATAAAAGCCTGCGCTACAATGCGATGCGGCGCTTTCATCGCAGGCGGCCCGCCTCGTACATATAGCAGTCCTCGAGGTTCGGCGTGCAGACTGCGACATCTACTTCCCTGTGCCGGAGAGCCTCAAGCCTTTGCCGGAGAGCGTTGCACTCAAGGGACGCCCCCTCCCTGAGCCTTAGGTGGTGCACCCCGCCGAAAGTGTAGCACTCTTCCGTCTCGGGAAGCCCCCGGAGGTCTCCCAGGAGGCGGAACATATCTTCAGCCCTGACTTCAAGAAGCTGTCTGTCGTATGAGCCGACAATTTCGCCCACGCTCCCGCTCCGGAGGAACCGTCCGCCGCTCATCATCGCCACCCTGTCACACCGCGCGGCCTCGTCCATATAGGCCGTTGAGACCAGCATCGTGATGCCGAACTCCTTCAGGCGGGCGAGCATTTCCCAGAACTCCCTTCTTGAAGAAGGGTCCACTCCTGTCGTGGGCTCATCGAGAAACAGGACGGAAGGGGAGTGGATAAGGGCGCAGCAAAGTGCGAGCTTCTGCTTCATACCTCCGGAGAGTTTCCCGGCTTTGCGGTCTGAGAACGGCTCCAGACGGCAGTAGATGTCCTTTATGAGGTCGTAATTTTCTTCGATGGAGGTCTTGAAAACAGAAGCGAAGAACTCGAGATTTTCTCTCACCGTAAGATCTTGATACAGAGAGAATTTCCCGGGCATATACCCAACCCTCTCACGGATGGCGCGGTAGTCCCGCCGAAGGTCCAGGCCGTCAATGCTGCCCTCGCCTTCTTCCGGGGAGAGAAGCGTTGTGAGAAGACGGAAAAGGGTAGTCTTGCCCGCACCGTCCGGCCCGATGATGCCGAAAAGTTCGCCCCGGGGGATGCGGAGGCTAACTCCGTCCACAGCCCTCGTTCCCTTGAACGATTTTGTAAGACCTTGTATATTAATGGTATAGTCCATCGCTATTTTTTGCGTGGGTTCCTTGAAACTTAAGTTCAATCTCGTTCCTTAAAATTTGATGCCGCCGTACATTCCGAGTTTGATGTAGCCGTCGTTCCGGACGGCGACCTTCACGGCATAGACCAGATTTTCCCTCTCGTCGGCGGTCTGGATGTTCTTCGGGGTGAACTCGCTCTTTGGCGAAATCCACTCCACCTTCCCTTCATATTCCCGCACATTGTCCCCTCCGAAATCGGCATAAACCCTCACCGTCTGTCCCAGGGAGAGGGCGCACAGCTGGGCGGAAGTAAGGTAGGCGCGAAGAAAGACCCTATCCAGGTCCGCCACCTTGAAAAGCGGCTTCCCTGCGGCGGCAAATTCCCCAGCCTGAGCGTATTTGCTGAGCACGGTGCCGTCCACCGGCGAAGTGATCCTGCATTTTGCAATCCTGTCATCAATCTGGGCAATCTGCACTTCGAGCGAGGAGCTCTGCGCGTCAATGCTGGATGCGGAGTTCCCAAGTGCCGATTTCTGAGCCGAAATCTGCGCCTTCAGAACGGCTATCTGGGCGTCTATGTCCTCAAGTTGCTTGCGGGTTGCCGCTCCGTCCCTGAGAAGGTTTTCCACCCTTGCTTTTTCCTTCAGAAGTTTTTTCATCTGGGCGTTCTGGGCCGCCACCTGCTTAGCGATGTCCGGTTTGTTGCTAAGGACCGACTTCGCGCTCTTTTCCAGCTGCAACTTGCTAAGGTACAGCTGCAACGAGTCAATGCACCCGAGCCTTTCTCCGGAAAGCACCTTCTGTCCTTCCCTGAGGTCGAACTCCAGAATTTTCCCTGTTGCCTCGGCGCTCACCGTCACTTCCTCCGCCTCGAAGCTCCCTTCGGCATCATAGCGGCTCCCGGTCTCGGCGCAGGAGGAAATCATTGCGGCGGCTGTTGCAGCGCAGACCGCCATCCCTATATATTTATATGTTTTCATAATCATAAGTATTTGAATTCTACCAATTTATCTAACCTGGAACAACGCAAGTGAACTGTTTTTTCAGCCACCCTATTGTCCAAGAGTGATTTTCAAATCATATATGTTCCGCAGCATATCCAGCGAATGGATGCTCTCCTGCTGCACTGCGTTGTTCTCCTCGGTGATGTCCTGCAGAAGTTCGTTTATCGTAATCACCCCGTTGCGGTATTTCGACTCGGAGGCCTCGCGGATGCTTCGGCGAAGGGACACAATCTCGCGGTCGCTCTCCTGAAGCTGAGCCATTTTATCCACTTCCTTTTCAATCTGAAGCGTCTGCAGGTCTATGTTCCAGAGGAATGCGTCCTTCTGCACCCCGATCATTTCGGTCTGAGCGTCAATGCTTCGGATGTTGTTGCGGCGGGTCCAAAGCGCAGAGATGTTCCACTGCATTTTCACCCCCACGACGGCGTTCCAGCTCATCCTGTCCTCCATCATATCCTGGAACATATTCAGCCCGGGTTTTCCGTACCAGCCCTGGGCAAAAACATCGAAGCGCGGAGTCACATAAGAGTTTACGGCCTTTTTCTGTGCGCGGGCCTGATTCATCTGCGCATCGAAAATCTTCAGTTCAATCCTTCCGTTCCGCGATTTGTCTACAACTGGCACGGAGGGCATTTCAAGTGGCTCGTCCTCGCCGATTTCGCGCCCCGTCATAAGCGAGAGCACGCTGCGGTAGATTTCAATCGTCTTTTCTATCTCGGTGCACTTCTGCCCCAACTGGAGGCTTTCCACCCGAATCCTGTCTATGTCAGAGCGCATCACAACTCCGTTTTTCTCGCCGGAGAGTGCCACCTCAAGGTTCCGCCGGAGCAGTTCCTGCGAGTTGCATAGGCTTGCAAGGTTCTCCTCCAGAGCCAGAATCCCGAAATAGACCTGATTTATCCGGCCCTTCAGCCCCTCCATTTCCTTCTCGATGGAGAGCGTTGAAAGTTCGGCCTCGGCTTTCGCCCCGGCTTTCTTCGCGCTTGCGGCTCCTCCGTCCCAGAGAGTCTGCGAAAGGAGCAGCGTCACCTTGTACTGGTCCTTTGAAATCCCCTTCAAATCCAGCCCGGCACTCTTGTAGAGCTTCTGCATCTCCTCGGGAAAATTCACGGCGTCAGTCTGCCAGGTCGCCTGCCCCGACAGCTGCACCTGCGGCAGATACCCTGCGACGGCGTTGGTGAAACTGAATTTTTCCAGCTTCTGCACCAGGTCGTACTGCCTCACCATCGGGTAGTTCTCCCGGGCAAGACGGTAGCACTCCTCCAGCGTCACCGCCCCAAGTCCCCACGGCAGCAGTACCGTCCCTCTTAACAAAGTCAAGGCTGCCAAAGCGATAAATTTCTTCTTCATATTCAATAAATATCTTTCCTAAGGTCCTCATTTTTAGACCGCAAAGGTAAATATTATATTCATTACTGTCGCCAAAAAACGGCGAAGTTCAGAAAACTCCGCCGTCTTTGTATTCGTTGATTCATCCGAAAGAGCCTACACAAGCTTAGGGGCGTTCTTGTCCGGAGCTTTGAAGAGGATGAGGAAGAGAATGGCTACTACGAGGGCGTAGGCTGCGAAGATGTACCAGCAGGCGCTCCAGCCGTCGATGCCGCAGGAGAGATGGTTGCCCATCGTGAACACCCTTTCCGTGCCGTCGATAATGACAGTTTCGGCGTGGGTGAAATGGTTCACTACCGCCTGGGCGCTGAGCGTGCCGACTGTGGCTCCGATGCCGTTGGTCATCAGCATAAAGAGGCCCTGGGCGCTGTTCTGGACGCTGCCTGAGGTCCTTTCATTGACGTAGAGAGAGCCGGAGATGTTGAAAAAGTCGAAGGCCACTCCGTAAACTATGCAGGAGAGGATGAGCATCCACACGCCTGAGCCCGTGTCGCCGAGGCCGAAAAGACCGAAGCGGAGAACCCACGCCACCATTGCGATGAGCATTACGTTCTTGATTCCGAATTTCTTCATCGCGAACGGAATGAGGAGGATGCCGAGGGTTTCGGCTATCTGGGAAACGGAATATATCGCCGTGGCGTTCCTTGCCCCCCAGGAGTTCTCAAACCCGGTGACTCCCTGGAAATGGGAAATGAACGGAGTCGCGTAGCCGTTTGTAATCTGAAGGGCTATGCCCAGGAGCATCGAGAAGATGAAGAAAAATGCCATCTGCTTGTCTTTGAAAAGCTTGAATGCACTAAGACCCAGCGCATCAGCGAAGGACTGAGACTCCTTTGACGCTTCGGCCTTCCGGATTTTCGGAAGAGTGAAGCAGTAGAGCACAAGCACAAGGCCGATTGCTCCGCAGATTATGAACTGGTGGTAGGTGTTCTGGAAGGAAACCCCTGCGGAAGTTTTGCAGAAGTTCATAATCCACATACTTGCTATGAAGCCCACGGTTCCGAAGACCCTGATCGGCGGGAAGTCCTTCACCGTGTCGTAGCCGTTCTGCTCCAGGATGCCATAGGCGGCGGAGTTGGAGAGCGCGATGGTCGGCATATAGAAGGCTACGCTGAGAGTGTAGAGGCTCATAAAAATCGGGAAACTGAAGTTGGTGGCAATCAGGGAGGTGAGCTCTCCTCCGACTGCTCCGGTTGCGATGGCAGCGCTTTCAACCCCGGCGGCATAAAGTCCAGCTCCGAGCATTGAGGCTCCTGCAATAAGGTGGCACAGCGCGAGAGTCTTTATGGCTCCGAGCCATTTGTCCGCCACGATTCCCATCAGAGCCGGCATAAAGATGGAGACGATGCCCTGCATTGCGAAGAACAGTCCGATTTTGCTCCCGAGCCCCACCTGAACGAGGTAGTTGCCCATTGAAGTCAGATATGCTCCCCAGATTGCCCATTGCAGGATGTTCATAACAATGAGCCTGAATTTGATGCTTTTTCCCATATTTTGTTCTTTAGTGTGTATTCCTCAATGTTTTAATGTTGGATGGAGTGTTTCTCCGGTAATGTCCCTTCCTGGTGTGAAGAGAAATCGCGCAAAAGCGGACAAATTTACAAATATGTTTTCAAATCCGTTCAAGATTTCCAAATCTTTGCAAGTTTTGCTAACTTTGACGGATTTTTGGAGAGTTGGCAGTGGCCATTTTAAACTCTCCTTTATAAAGACTCAAGTTCCTGGTGAAACTTGGATAATGGAATACAAAGCACACGATGAAATTCAATATAACTTCCCTCGATCCCGGCTCCTCAGCAAGATGCGGAGTCATCACAACCGACCACGGGCAGATTCAGACCCCGATTTTTATGCCTGTGGGCACCGTGGGTTCGGTGAAGGGCGTGTATCATCGTGACCTTGAGAGCGACATAAAGGCCGAAATCATCCTCGGCAACACCTACCACCTCTACCTCCGTCCGGGTCTGGACATACTCCGCAAGGCCGGCGGGCTTCATAAATTCGAGCACTGGGACCATCCCATCCTCACCGACAGCGGCGGATTCCAGGTGTTCTCGCTCACCCCTATCCGTAAACTCACCCCGGAGGGCTGCACTTTCCGCTCCCACATCGATGGGTCCAAGCATACATTCACTCCGGAGAACAATGTTGACACTCAGAGGATTATAGGCGCGGACATAATGATGGCGCTCGACGAGTGCTGCCCCGGCGACGCCCCCTACGAGTATGCGAAAAAATCGCTCAAGCTCACCCAGGGCTGGCTGGAAAGGTGCATCCGCCACTTTGACGAGACCGAGCCCCTTTACGGCTACTCCCAGACCTTGTTCCCGATAGTGCAGGGCTGCGTCTATCCGGACCTGAGAAAGGCGGCGGTGGAGCACGCGGCCTCCTTCGACCGTGAGGGCTATGCCATCGGCGGGCTTGCAGTGGGCGAGCCGACGGAGAAGATGTACGAGATGCTGGAACTTGTCTGCCCGCTTCTTCCCTTCAACAAACCGCGCTACCTTATGGGCGTGGGCACCCCGGCGAACATCCTCGAGGGCATAGCGAGGGGAGTGGATATGTTCGACTGCGTGATGCCGACCCGCAACGGACGCAACGGAATGCTCTTCACCTGGAACGGCATTATGAATATGAGAAACCAGAAATGGGCCGACGACTTCTCTGAACTTGACCCTTCCGGAGCCTCATTCGTGGACCACTACTACACCAAGGCATATCTCCGCCACCTTTTCGTCGCCGGGGAAATGTTCGCGGCCCAAATCGCGTCCGAGCACAATCTCGCCTTCTACCTCGACCTCGTGCGCACCGCAAGGGAGCACATCGCCGCTGGGGATTTCGCCTCGTGGAAGGAAGTGACAGTCAAAAAGATAATGACGCGGCTGTAAAGGCGTAGGAGGTATGTGTGAGAGAAAATGTGCGTGGGATTGAGAGTTTGATTAGAGAGATAAGGTTAATATATAGGATAAGTTAGAAAATAGCGAAACAATAGATATGGAATTTTCGCTCAAACCAAAGAAACTGGACGTTTACATATTCAAG